>JAHENE010000116.1:0-5596 GCA_024643305.1 Thiobacillaceae bacterium
CGTGCGAGCCACTACAATCTCAAGATAATGGGGATGCTGGGCAGCGCGACCCGTCGGCTTGCGCAAATAATCACGCAAGCGGGTTGTCATCAATCCTCTCCCTCGGCTTCCTGGATAGATTCAACACCGATCAGTTTCTGACCTTCATCCAGGTTGATAAGCGTGACCCCCTGGGTGGCTCGGCCCATTTCGCGGATTTCCTTTATGCGGGTGCGGATCAGCACACCGCCATCGGTAATCAGCATGATCTCGTCGTCTTCCGTAACGAGGGTTGCGGCCACCACCTTGCCATTACGAGCTGTGGTCTGAATGGCAATCATGCCTTGCGTGCCGCGCGCATGACGAGTGTATTCGGTGATCAAGGTACGCTTCCCGAAACCGTTTTCGGTGGCGGTCAGCACGGAATCGGTTTCATTTTCCGCAACCAGCAGCGAAATCACCTGTTTGCCGGATCCAAGGCGCATGCCGATCACGCCGCGAGCATTGCGTCCCATGGGCCGCACATCGTTTTCGTCAAAGCGAACTGCCTTGCCACCGTCGGAGAAGAGCATCACATCATGCTTGCCATCGGTAATGGCCGCGCCAATCAGGTAATCGCTCTCGTCCAGATTGACGGCAATGATGCCGGCTGTGCGCGGGCGAGAAAACTCTGTCAACGGCGTCTTCTTGACGATGCCATTCGATGTAGCCATGAACACGTAGTGATCGTCATCGAAAGTCTTGACCGGCAGCAGAGTATTGATCTTTTCCCCTTCCACCAGCGGCAGCAAGTTGACGATGGGTTTGCCGCGGCTGGCGCGGCCACCCTGTGGCACGTTGTAGACCTTGAGCCAGTACATGCGGCCGCGGTTGGAGAAGCACAGGATGTAGTCGTGGGTGTTGGCCACGAACAGTTTCTCGATGAAATCCTCGTCCTTGGTGCCTGCTGCCTGTTTGCCGCGTCCGCCGCGCTTTTGCGCACGGTAGTCGTCCATCGGCTGGGTCTTGATGTAGCCAGTGTGCGACAGGGTCACCACCATGTCTTCCGGCGCAATCAGGTCTTCCATCGACAGGTCCTGAGTGTCGGTAACGATTTGCGAGCGGCGCTTGTCACCAAACTGCTCGTTGACCTGATTGAGTTCGTCGCGAATGATCTGCGTCACCCGGGCAGGATTGGCCAGGATGTCGAGCAGATCGGCGATTCTCTCCATGACTTCCTTGTATTCGCCGACGATCTTGTCCTGTTCCAGATTGGTCAGGCGCTGCAACTGCATTTCAAGAATACGTTGAGCCTGCACATCCGACAGGTGATAGCCGTCCTTGTGCAGTCCATATTGCGGTGCCAAGCCGGCTGGCCGGGCCAGGTCGGCTGCAACCCGTGTCAGCATTTCCTCGACCAGCTTCGAGCGCCATGCCTTGCCCATGAGTTTTTCCTTGGCAAGGGCGGGTGTTTCGGAGGCCTTGATGATCTGGATTATTTCGTCGACGTTGGACAGAGCAACCGCCAGGCCTTCAAGGATATGGCCGCGCTCGCGGGCCTTTCTGAGTTCGAATACCGTACGCCGCGTAATCACCTCGCGACGATGGCGCAGGAAGGCGTCAAGCATTTGCTTGAGATTCAGCAGGCGGGGCTGGCCGTCTTCCAGAGCCACCATGTTCATGCCAAAGGTGTCCTGCATCTGTGTGTCTTTGTACAGATTGTTCAGGATCACGTCGGCGTTTTCGCCGCGCTTGAGTTCAATAACGACGCGCATTCCAGATTTATCGGACTCATCGCGCAAATCTGAAATACCTTCTATCCGTTTATCGCGTACCAGTTCGCCGATTTTTATCAGCAGGTTGGCTTTGTTCACCTGATAGGGCAGCTCGTCGATGATGATGGCCTGGCGCTCGCCCTTGCCAATATCCTCGAAATGGCACTTGGCGCGCATAATCACGCGGCCGCGGCCGGTACGGTAGCCTTCCTTGACGCCAGACAGACCGTAAATGATGCCGGCAGTGGGAAAGTCCGGCGCCGGCACCAGTTCGATCAATTCGTCGATGGTTGTTTCCGGGTTGTCCAGCAGTGCGAGGCAGGCTTTGCATACCTCAGTCAGGTTGTGCGGCGGAATGTTGGTGGCCATACCGACTGCAATACCCGAACTGCCGTTGATCAGCAGATTGGGAATCTTCGCCGGCAATACCAGTGGTTCGTGCTCGGAGCCGTCGTAGTTGGGCCCGAAATCGACGGTTTCCCTGTCAATATCCGCCAGCATTTCATGGGCGATCTTGGCCATGCGGATTTCGGTGTATCGCATGGCGGCTGCGTTGTCGCCATCGATGGAGCCAAAGTTGCCCTGGCCGTCGACCAGCATGTAGCGCAGGCTGAAATCCTGCGCCATGCGCACAATGGTGTCGTATACCGCCGTATCACCGTGGGGATGGTACTTACCGATGACGTCGCCGACGATACGCGCCGACTTCTTGTAAGGCTTGTTCCAGTCGTTGTTCAATTCGCTCATGGCGAACAGCACACGACGGTGCACAGGCTTCAGGCCGTCTCTGACATCCGGCAGCGCCCGGCCCACGATCACGCTCATGGCGTAATCCAGGTAGGACCGGCGCATCTCCTCTTCCAGGCTGATTGGCAGGGTTTCTTTGGCGAACTGTTCCATGACCCGCTTTATCTATGAATCGAAAGGCGAGATTTTAGCATGGTCTGTTTGTCCGCCCGGCTTCCCTGCATGATCGATTACAGCGACAATGCCGCCATGGCCCAACCTGTCGATTTATTGATTCTTCCCCGCTGGATCATCCCGGTACAGCCCGCCGGCATGCTCGTCAACCACGCGCTGGCAGTAAAGGCCGGGCGTATTGTCGACATCTGTCCGGCAGACGAGGCCCCCAGCCGCTTCGCCGCGCGCGAAACCGTCGAACTACCCGAGCACGCCCTCATTCCGGGCTTGATCAACCTGCACACCCATGCGGCGATGAGCCTCTTGCGCGGTTTTGGCGATGACATGCCGCTCATGGCATGGCTGAAAGACAAAATCTGGCCGGCCGAACAGGCGCACGTTTCAGCCGATTTCGTGCGCGACGGCTCCCTGCTGGCCTGTGCCGAAATGCTGTCTTCAGGCACCACCTGCTTCAACGACATGTACTTCTTCCCCGGCGCGACAGCGGATGCCGCGCAGGATGCGGGGATGCGAGCAGTCATCGGCATGGTCGCGATGGACTTCCCCACCGCCTATGCCGCCGACGCCGAGGATTATCTCAACAAGGGATTGGCGGTTCGTGACCGTTACAAGGGCGAGGACCGCATGTCCTTTACCTTCGCCCCGCATGCCCCCTATACCATTTCCGATGACGCGCTAGGCAGGATCGGCGTGCTGGCCGAGCAGCTTGATGTGCCCGTACATATCCACCTGCACGAAACGCTGGACGAAATCCGTGACAGTCTTTCCCGATTCAATATGCGGCCGCTGGAGCGCATTGCCGCCGCCGGCTTGCTGTCGCCCCGGCTCATAGCCGTGCATGCAGTGCACTTGCTGGATGGCGAGATCGAAACCCTGGCCAAATTCGGCTGCAATCTTGTCCACTGCCCGGCCTCCAACCTGAAACTTGCGAGCGGTCTGCCCGCGGTGAAAAAATGGCTCGACGCCGGCATCAACCTCGGTATCGGCACGGATGGCGCCGCCAGCAACAACCGCCTCGACATGTTTGCGGAAATGCGCCTTGCCGCCCTCCTGGCCAAAGGCGTAGCAGGCGATGCTGCCGCACTGCCAGCAGCAAGAGCGCTGGAAGCAGCCACCCTGGGCGGGGCGCGCGCTTTGGGAATGGAGTCTCAGACCGGTTCGCTCACGCCAGGGAAATGGGCGGACATGACCGCCGTCAATTTGGGCGGCCTCAATACTCAGCCCGTGTTCGATCCCATATCGCATCTGGTTTATGTTGCCGGCCGCGAACAGGTCAGCCAGGTATGGGTAGGTGGTGAACTCAAATATGCCGAAGGCCGGCTGTCTTCGGTCAACATGTCAGACTTGAAAGCGCGACTGGCCTATTGGCGCGATAAACTAGCGCCATGAACACTTTTCCGATCCGCACATGAGTAACGTCGACGCCACCGAAATTGACAAGTTTTCCGAGCTCGCCCACCGCTGGTGGGACCCGAATTCGGAATTCAAGCCCTTGCACGACATCAATCCGCTGCGCCTGGACTGGATCGACGGCCATGCGGGCCTGGACGGCAAGCAGGCAATCGACGTGGGCTGCGGTGGCGGCATCCTCAGCGAATCCATGGCCGACAAGGGCGCAGAAGTCACCGGCATCGACATGGGTGAAAAAGCCCTCAAGGTCGCGCGCCTGCACCTGCTGGAATCCGGCCGACAGGTCACCTACCGCCATGTCGCCGCAGAAGACATGGCAGCCGAGAATCCAGCGGGTTTCGACGTCGTCACCTGCATGGAAATGCTCGAACACGTGCCCAGCCCCGCCAGCATCGTCGCTGCCTGCGCACAACTCGCCAAGCCCGGCGGCTGGGTATTCTTCTCCACCCTCAACCGCAATCTCAAAAGCTATGCCTTTGCCGTGCTAGGTGCGGAATATCTGCTGAAAATGCTGCCCAAGGGCACGCACGACTACGCCAAATTCATCCAGCCCGCCGAACTGGCTGCTTTTGCCCGCGGCTCCGGGCTGGAAGTCGTCGACCTCATCGGCATGACCTACAACCCGCTGACAAAGACCTACGCCCTGGAAAAAGACACCGGCGTGAATTACCTGTTGGCCTGCCGAAAACCGGCAACCGATTGACATGGTCAACGCCGTTCTCTTCGATCTTGACGGCACCCTGGTCGATACCGCACCTGACCTGGGCTATGCACTGAATCTGCAACGCGGCGTGCATGGACTGCCTCCCCTGCCGGATGAGGTCATCCGTCCGCAAGCCTCACATGGCGCACGCGGCCTGTTGATGCTGGGCTTCGGGATCAACCCTGAAGACAGCGGCTTTAATCCCATGCGCCAGGAATTCCTGCAACTCTATGCCGACAACCTCTGCCGCCATTCCCGACTCTTTGATGGCATGGCCGAGTTGTTAGCCGAACTCGAAACCCGCAAGCTGCCGTGGGGCGTGGTCACCAACAAACCCGCGCGTTTCACCGAGCCTCTGCTTTCGCTGCTTGACCTGACGGACCGTGCTGCCTGCATCGTTTCCGGAGATACCTGTCCCGAACCCAAGCCGCATCCAGGCCCCCTCCTCCACGCTTGTTCGCTTCTGAACATACCGGCCGAACACTGCCTCTATGTGGGCGATGCCGAACGCGATGTCGAGGCGGCCCGCAATGCCGGCATGCCCTGCGTCATCGCCCATTACGGCTATCTGGGCGAAACCGACCAGCCTGACGCCTGGGGCGCTGACGGCCTTATCCACCAGCCGCAGGAACTCATTAAATTTCTGGCCTAACACGCGAATTCACTTGAACTTTCTCGCCTGAACCCCATCTGAGGTAATACAATGCAATTGCTAAGTTTCCCAGGGGCCGACCTGGCTTCGACGTGGGTCGCAAAGCAGCGCAGGGCATACCGAGGGTCAGAGCACCTCGTTAATCCAACTGAAAACATTTAGTCGCAAACGACGAAA
>JAHENE010000116.1:5606-6506 GCA_024643305.1 Thiobacillaceae bacterium
GCCGCCCGCAGTGCCGGCATGCCCTGTGTCGTCGCCCACTACGGCTATCTCGGCGAAACCGACAAGCCCGATGCCTGGGGTGCCATCGGTCTCATCCAGCAGCCGCAGGAACTAATCAATTTCCTCAGCACTTGAACTTTTTCGCCTCAACCCCATCTGAGGTAATACAATGTATTTGCTAAGTTTCCCAGGGGCCGACCTGGCTTCGACGTGGGTCGCAAAGCAGCGCAGGGCATACCGAGGGTCAGAGCACCTCGTTAATCCAACTGAAAACATTTAGTCGCAAACGACGAAAACTACGCCCTAGCCGCTTAAGGCTAGGACCCACACCGGATCGTTCATGGGCCGGGTCGGGTAAAACCGACAGTGGGTTAATTAACATGAAATCGCGTTTGTCCGGGTGGCTTGGGCAGACGTTAAATCAAGGCCACTCGCCTGATGCCAGCCTGTTCGGCCGGCGTGCATCGGGTCAAAATCAAACGACCGGAATAAGTATGTAGAACTGTCTGTAGAGGGCTTGCGGACGGGGGTTCGATCCCCCCCGGCTCCACCAAACAAGAACGCCACCCACTTGGGTGGCGTTGTTGTTTGTATTGCTTTGGGATCGCCCCCCTGGACTGGGGGCAAACACGTGGTTTCGCAAAGCACTGCTCTGCTCTATGCAAGCGGCTCGCGCATACCGGCGCGAGCACGGATGACTGGGCCAAATTCCCCGGTTCCACCACTAAAAACAGATGGCTCACCCTTGCGGTTGGCCATTTTTTTGGAAGCTATCGAGTTTCATAAGACAATCCACAGATGAAATTTGACGTCATCATCATCGGTGCCGGCGCAGCAGGCATGATGTGCGCGGCGCAGGCAGGGCAGCGAGGACGCAGCGTGCTGCTGATCGACCACGCA
>JAHENE010000117.1 GCA_024643305.1 Thiobacillaceae bacterium
ACCAGTGGTTCATGGCCATGGAAGGGCTAGCCAAGCGCGGACTGGATGTCGTGAAAAGTGGCGAGCTGAAATTCGTGCCGGAGAACTGGACCAGCACCTACCGCCAGTGGCTGGAAAACATCCAGGACTGGTGCATCTCGCGTCAGTTGTGGTGGGGACACCGCATCCCCGCCTGGTATGACGATGATGGCAATGTTTATGTGGCGTCCAGCGAAGAAGAGGCAAACAAGCTCGCAGGCGGCCGGCCGATCGTGCAGGACGAGGATGTACTCGACACCTGGTTCTCCTCTGCCCTGTGGCCCTTCTCCACCCTGGGTTGGCCGGAAGAAACGCCGGAACTGAAAAGCTTCCTGCCCGGCTCGGTTCTGGTCACCGGCTTCGACATCATTTTCTTCTGGGTGGCGCGCATGGTCATGATGACGCTGCACTTCACCGACAAGGTGCCATTCCACGAGGTCTATGTCACCGGCCTGGTTCGAGATGCGCATGGCAACAAGATGAGCAAGTCCAAGGGCAATGTCATCGACCCCATCGACCTGATTGACGGCATCAGCCTGGACGACCTCATCGCCAAACGCACTACCGGCTTGATGAACCCCAAGCAGGCCGAGTCTATCGCCAAGCAGACCCGTGCTGACTACCCGAATGGTTTCCCTGCTTTCGGCACCGATGCTTTGCGCTTTACCTTTGCCAGTCTGGCCACACATGGGCGCGACATAAAGTTTGATCTGCAGCGCAGCGAAGGCTACCGCAACTTCTGCAACAAACTGTGGAACGCCACCCGCTTTGTGTTGATGAATACAGAAGACAAGGATTGCGGACAGGATGCCAAGCTACCGCTTGAATTTTCCTTTGCCGACCGTTGGATTCAAAGCCGATTGGACGAGGCTGTCAGCAGCGTACTGGCCGCTTTTGCCGAATACCGTTTCGACCTTGCCAGCCGCGCAATTTATGAATTCGTCTGGGACGAATATTGCGACTGGTATGTGGAACTGGCCAAGGTTCAAATGCAAACCGGCAACGAGGCCCAGCAACGTGCCACCCGGCGCACCCTGATTGCCGTACTGGAGACCGCGCTGCGGCTTGCACATCCGGTCATCCCGTTCATCACAGAAGAACTCTGGCACAAGGTCGCACCACTGGCCGGCAAGTCGGGTGACAGCATCATGCTGCAGCCATACCCCAAAGCCACTGAAAAAGCAGAAGATGTCGAAGCCACCGCCCAAGTTCAGGAACTCAAGGCCCTGGTTGATGCTGTTCGCAGCCTACGTAGCGAGATGAAGCTCTCACCTGCCGAGAAGGTGCCGCTCGCCATTGCGGGTGAAGCCTCACGCTATTCAATCTACACCATCTACCTTGCAGCCCTGGCCAGGCTCGCCAAAATCGATATTCAGACCGAGTTGCCATCTGGTGATGCGCCGGTTGCAATTACCGGGGATTGCCGGCTGATGCTGCAGATCGAAATCGACAAGGAAGCTGAAGTAGCGCGCCTCAACAAGGAAATCTCCCGCATCGAGGGTGAAATCGGCAAATGCCTGGGGAAACTCGCCAACCCCAACTTCGCCGACAAAGCTCCACCCGCCGTGGTCGAACAGGAAAGAAAGCGCCTGGCCGACTTCTCAGACACGCTGGAAAAGCTCAATAGCCAGCTAAACCGACTGAACAAATAAGCCAGCCAAATAAAAAGGGCCGCTATACGCGGCCCTTTTGCAATTCCCGGACTAACCGAAGCAGGGACTTACTTCGGCTTGGCGCCGGCCACCTCACCTAGGGTTTGCCTGATCTCGTCGGGCGAGGAAACAATGCGCATGAAATGCGCCATGTTCAGGTCAGGAAATGACAGCGCAATACGGTAACGGCCAAACAAGGCATTGACCGTGTTGTTCACCACATAAAGCTCATAAGGCAAAGCGGCGATCGATTGCTGGCCACCAATTTTGGCGATCCAGCTTGCATCGCCCAATGTTTCGTCATTCATGGCCACACCGAATACCGCCATCTTTTCGTTCGGCATCACCACCTCGTAAACCTTGCTGGTATGGGCAACGCCCTTGTCCAGGTTGTCGCGGATGGTCTTCACTGCCTGATCAAAACTGACATGCTCGGCCAGTTCGTTCTTGTCTGAATCAAAACGCTCCATGCCGAGGATATAGCGGTATCTTGGCAAGTCAGCGGCAGTTTCATCACCGCCAAAGCCCAGGCCTGCGCCCAGGGCACGGGCCAGTTTCTCCTGCACCGAGCGCACGGAATTTTCAGCTTTGGCAAATTGGCCACGGAAAAAGGCGCGGTACCAATAGTCCGGGTTCATGTAACTCACCGTTCCGTCTGACTTCACCCCCACTCGGATACCCGCGCCGACAATGTTGGCGCCACCCAGGGTGCGGATGTCGTTCTGGATGCCTTCGTCAGACACCACCACCACACCGTAGTCCGGCAGTTGTTTGGGGAAATAACGCCCCAGCACCTGGAAGCCCACCGCTTTCAGTTTTCCCTCAACCTCTTCCGTAACTTGCGCAGTTGCAGCCGGTTTCAGCTTCTCGGCCTGGATATACGGCGCAATCGCCCAGCTTGCACTGGAAGAAACGAACAAAACTGCCACGGCGAGGAACTTCAGCATTTCACACCCTTAAAAAGTCGGCGAAAAAAAACCGGGCCAACGGCCCGGTTTCAATTGTATAAGAATATTAGCTAAGTTGGAATTACTTCCAGCTGTACTGAACACCCAGCGAGTTCTGGTACATCTGGATGGTATCGATACCAGCGCCAAAGCCAGGACGAAGGCCAGACACATCATTCTTGAGAGCATGCATATAGGCAACAGTAAGTTCATTTCCTGAAGCCAAAGTGTAAGTAAAGCCCAGGGTGATGTGGTCTTCGACAACCGCCGGGGCTAGGATGTTAAACATAACTTCGCCACAATCAGGACCGCACATGTCGCCCTTGATCGGGCTGTCGGTATGACTGTAACCTGCGCGCAGAGTCCAAGCCTTGTTGTACTTGTATTCCATGCCCAGCTTCCACACATTCATGTCATCCCAGCCAAATCCCGGACCATTAGCAGCACCCAAGCCACTAAAGAAGTTGGGGAATACCGGGTTTCCAACTGAATTCACATCACTGTAATTGATACGCTGGTAGTCCAGCGCCAGTTTGACCTGGGGGGTCGCCTGCCAGGATACGCCGAGGTTGTAGTTTTCAGGGATATCAAACTCACCACCCCCTGCAAACAGGCCGGCATATTTATTGAACTTCTCAAAGTTCATCTTGCTGGCATAAGCGGCGCCAATGGTTACGGTCGGGGTGATTTTGCCCAGATAGCCCACACGCACGCCATAACCGAAGGAATCATCGTAGCCAAGATTGCTTGCCATGCTGGGCGTACCCGGGATCTGGAAGCCGGCAAAGCCTTGCAAACCTTCAGCGCGGAAACGCTGATAACCCAGCAACGGGGATATACCGATGGAGTGGTTGGGGGCAACTTTGTATGCCGCGGTCGGGGCTATGATCAACTGCATAAGGTCCACACCCAAGCTGCCAGTGCCACCAAGGATATTCGTGTTACCAAACGATGAGTTACCCGGGTAATCTGAATTCATGCCGCCATTGCCATACACCGTCACGCCCAGTGCAAGGTTGCTGTTCATCATGTGGTTATAACCAAACTCCGGAACCAGAAAATAGTTGGAGTTGCTTTCAGCACTGGCAAAGGAGAGCGCACCGCCCAAGTTTGTGGCTTCGCGAATCGGGCTGAACAGGTCCACGCCCAGATCAACGCGGTCGCCGACAAAGGCGGCCGCAGCGGGGTTGTTGGCGCCAAAGAAGGCGTCATCGGTGCTGGTTGTGGCAACACCGGCCATGCCCTTGGCTTTCATGCCGTAGCCGTGGCCAAAGTAACCGTTGGTGGCGTTTGCGCCAAAAGAAAGACCGGCAAGTGCCAGGCCAAGTACGATGCGGGAAAGTTTCATATTGCCTCCGAAAGCATAAGGATTTCATTATTCAAAAAACAGCTTCACAAACATGCCTGCAAAAATGTTACAGCCAAGCCGCTTGGTAGAACACTACTATTTGGGATTGCTCAAGACCCCGCCTTCATTAATGTTGCAGGAAAACGACACTCCGAAACAGGGGCCAAAAAACAAAACGCCCCCGACTGGCGGGGGCGCTTCTGGGCAACGGGAAATGCTCAAATAAACAGACAGATATCGGATTCGCCGGCAAATTCAAAAAAAGTGGCAGCGCCGCCGAATTCGAGCCCATCGATGAAGTCGCTATGGCTAAAACCGAACAGCTCCACCGTCATCTGACAGGCAATGAATTTGACGTCTGCTTCCTGACACAGGCTACGCAACTCAGGAATGGTAGCAACGCCATTGTTGGCAATGGTCATTTTCATCAGGCTGGTTGCAAACGATTCAAAACCGGGTATGACGCCTTGAACGGCGTTGGGGATGTTCCAGTTGATACCCTTGAACCACTTGGGTCCGAAAGGCATTTTCATCGGCATGCCAGGATTGCCGAGGGGGCTGATCTTGAGGCCGGACAGGTCCTTGCGCACCATTTGCAGGCCGTAGAAGGTAAAGAAAATCTGTACTTCATAACCCAGCGCCGCTGCAGTAGAGGCCAGGATAAAGGGCGGGTAGGCCCAATCCAGCGTGCCTTTGGTAGCGATCATGGCAAGTTTTTTGGTTTCCATTGCAAATCTCTCCGGTCTTGAAGAAAAAAGGCGCCTGACCCTTGGTCGGCGCCTTAATGGTTTTTCTTACTTCTTCTTCATGAAGAAGGTGTACTCACCGCCGGCTTCTGCGGAATTGACCAGATCGTTGCCGGTCTGTTTGGCAAAAGCCTGCATGTCCTTGACGGAACCCGGATCGGTGGCAAGGACTTTCAGAATTTCGCCGCTAGCCATTTCTGCAAGTGCCTTCTTGGTGCGCAGGATGGGGAGGGGGCAGTTCAGGCCACGGGCGTCGAGCTCTTTGTTGAATTCCATTTTGTATCTCCGAAACGGGTGTTAATAAATCAGGAATTGCTAACGTTAACCTAGAGGTTGAATTATTGCAATATGGGTTTGGTCGTTTATGCGGCCAACGCCTTACCTTCACGCGCCCAACTCATGATGCCGCCCGCAAGGTTATAAACATTTTCAATCCCCTGCGACATCAGCCATGCACAGGCCTGCGCAGAGCGCGCGCCTGAACGGCAATAAAACACAACAGGCGCCCCGCCTTTCAAGTCCTGCAGTTTCAAGGGCAACAGGTGCAGCGGGATATGGGTGGAGCCTTCAATCTTGGCCTGGGCATGTTCTGCATCAGAGCGTACATCGATTAGCTGCACGCCAGATTTCATGGCTTCTTCAAGCTGGTTTGAATCAATTTCACGAATCCCAAACATGGTGCTGATTACTCCAGAATGGTAAATTAAAGGTTGCTAATATACCAAAATCCTTTGAATAATCAAGCCTAGCAGCGTTGGGCCCCGTGATAGAGATTCACAACGTGCCGCGCCTCTGCAAAAAAGAGCCAGCGTTCCGATACCAGACCCGCAAATACGGACACCAGTGCGGCAATACCCAATGCCGGCGCATGAAACTCAAGCGCAAGATAAAGCAGGACCAGCGGCACTGCAAAGGCCAGGATCATGGTTAGCACACGCAAGCTGGTCGAAGCCAATCGCGAAACCACATACCCGAATTCACGCGTCAGAAATGTGCCATGTGTATGCCCCGCGTCCAGCAGCTTTACTTGGGCTCGTGTGAAACCGGTTGCAGTATTGATGGTCGGCCCGGCGCCCATGCGCCCAATCCAGTAGTAATAAATCGCTTTCACAAAAGCGGCCACAAAAAGCTGGAACAATGACAGCATCACAAACGGAAGGGTTTGCACGCCCGCCAGCATGGCCACAACCAACAGGATCATGCCACCTGAGAAATGTCCAAGCGACAGGTACGCAGCCGGCACCAGCGGCGTGTTCCAGTGGCGGATGGTCTTAAGGCTGGCATAGATCATGGCGGTGGAAAAAATCGTCAGCCAGGCGAGCAAAGTGGCGATCGCCCCGGCAAAATGCCGCGCTATCGGCCACAAATCCAGCCAGTACAGGCCTAAATACGCCAAGGCAAAGGGGTAAAAAGCTACCGATAGCACCCCCTCGCGTGACAGCCAGGAGGTTCTCCAGCGCGAAAAAGCACGCCAGGCGTTCTTGGGGTTGGCCAGATGGAACGTGGACGACAACAGACCCACACCGACCATGACAATCGCCAGCACACCAGTCCAGAACACGTAGGGGGCAGATATTCCGCCGCCCAGCTTGAAAAGGTCGGCCAGGTAGATCAGGGCGAAAAGCCCGAAGCCTGCGCCAGACAAAACGGTAAAGAAGATGACAGAGAACGCTGGATGCATGGACTACTCCTTTAACGTCTAACCATGCGGTTGACGAACTGTTTCAGCTTG
>JAHENE010000118.1 GCA_024643305.1 Thiobacillaceae bacterium
CCTTGTCGCGGCTCGTCATGAACTCGGAACTCTCGGTAATGCTGGCTTCCGGCATCTCCAGTTGGCGCATTGCACAGTTGCTGGTCATTGCCGGACTGGGTTTTGCCCTGTTCGCTCTAGCCGTCGGTGAACTCGTTTCTCCGTGGTCCGAGCAGGCTGCGCAGAACGTGAAACTGCGCGCTACCGAATCTGTGGTAGCGCAGTCTTTTCGTTCTGGACTTTGGGTCAAGGATGGCAACACTTTTATCAATGCGCGTGAAGTTCTGCCGGATTCCGGATTGCGCGATCTCAAGGTTTACGAATTCAGCCAGGATTGGGAATTGGCAAGGATAGTGTCGGCCGAAAAGGGAACCTGGTTAAACCAGCACCAATGGGAGCTTGAAGGCGTTTCCGATACAAGTCTTTCTCGCGGGGGAATCAGTGTCGTGCATGAAAAGAACAGGATGTGGAGATCTGTTTTGAGCCCCGATATTCTCAGTGTGCTGTTGGTTGCGCCTGAGAAAATGGCGATACCTGCCTTGTTGAATTACATAAAACATCTCCGCTTGAATAAGCAGAAAACCTCTCGCTACGAAATTGCACTTTGGTCGAAACTGTTTTACCCGCTGGCCATACCGGTAATCATGTTGCTGGCACTTCCGTTTGCGTTCCACTCGCCGCGCTCCGGAAGCATCAGCGGGAAAGTGTTCATGGGTATTCTTGCAGGCTTGGCCTTTCATTTGATCAACCGCCTGTTTTCGCATGTCGGGCTGTTGAATGACTGGCCGCCGCTGCTCACTGCAGCGATGCCTTCACTGGCATTTCTCGGGATGGCGCTTTATGCGCTAAAACGCATAGAGCGGCGATAGACGGTAGACTGGTCAATACGACATGATCAGTCTGGTTTTGCATAGGCGGTCATGCAGGAATTGCCCTTCCGTATCCACGAGTGCCCAGACATAACCCAGCCCGAAGCACACCGTTCCCATGCTGGCCAGACAAAAGCGCAATATGCATTGCGCGGTCGAAAGAGAATTGCCGTCAAGCCTGACTAGTCGAATATGCCAGGTTTTCATGGGTAGCGTCTGGCCGCTGCGTTTCCAGAATGTCATGAAATAAATCAACATTACGCCAAGCAGGTAAAGTTGGAAGGCTGCTTTCTGGAATGGACCGCGGATTTCGCCAAAAATCGGGATATACAAAAAACCCGCCACCATCAACAGGGCAAAAAGCAGGATGAACTCGTAGAACATGGAGGCAAGCCGGCGTTTAATTCCGGCAAGTTGGAAGGATGTGTTTGCTTTTTCGTGCATGGTGGTTCTATATTCGCATTTAAGCCGGCTGTGGCAAACTGCCGCGTCGGCAAATAATAACTAGCAGGAGACAAGGGTGCATATCGTAAAGCAACTCATGGCCATTCCGGGGGTAATCGCAGCGGGCGAGTTTGCCTATCGCGGCGACCGCTTTTCATATGAGGGCGCGCTGACTGCCGAGTTTGCCCGCATGGCGGCAATTCTATGTCGTTCCAATACCATGAGCGTGAACATGCAATCCGAGATCTTTGATTCCTTTGCCGAGAACTGCGGCTGCAGGCCGGTACAGGGATGGATTGTGCGCGGTAGTCAGGTCGCAGTCTGCAACATCGGCAATTACTTTGCCTTTATCGAGAATCGCCCGGAGCTATTGAATGATGTAATGACCATCATGCGAGCCAAGGTTGGTGACGTTGGCGGAGACCTCCTGGTCAGCCTTTATGCCAGGATAGGGGGCGATGTGAAAGAAGCCCTGTATTAACCGAAATATCGAGGACGACATGAATCTGGATCAACTCATGGATTTGCCGGGTGCGCTTGCGGCTTTTTCTTATACTGACAAGGGCGACTTGAATGACCATCGTGTGCGAGAAGGCAGCGAAATCACGCCGCAAGTGCTCGACTTGCTGGCGCATTCCTGTGTTGCCAATATGGCGGTTGCCACCCTTGAGGCCCGTGGCTGGGAATCGCTGACCGGACAAAAAGGCTTTGAACCGCTGCAGGGCTTTTCCATCGTGGGTCTGGAATGGTCTGCGGTTGTGAATGGACAATGCGGTGTTGTCATGAGAAATCGCGACGTAAATTATGAAGCAGCATTCAATGCCATTCAGGCATGTACCGCATCTTAAGCGGGGGTCTGAATGTCACTCAAAAAGCTACTGGTAATGGACGGCGTGATTGCCGTATGCAGATTTCATGATGACGGCAGCATCATGGATGCTGCCGGTGCAATGCCGCAGGACATGATCGAACGCCTGGCCAAGTTTGCCCAGTGGTACCGCAGGATGGTTTCCGGCAACACAGATCTGCTCTCGCTTTTTTCGCAAATGCGCGGATGGACTCCCTCGCAGGGCTGGATCGTGCATGGCGCGCAAATCAGCGTTTGCTCCGTGGCCAATCTCGTGTGTATGGTGCAAAACGGCCAGGGGTCTTTGCACGAAATCATGACAGCGCTTGAAGAAACGGCACACGAATAGATGGCTGAAGGATTACGGCTCGGCAACAACACGTTCTATGCTGAGGCTTCATTTGGACAGGGTTTCGTTCGGGGGGGATGATGCGGCAGTGGATTCTTGCTTTTCTGGTGTTTTTCGGGCTGTTTTCGCCGGTTCAAGCCCAAACGCAGGTGCTATCCCAGGACCCGCACTACAGTGAAGCCGGCTTCTTCGATATTCATATTTGCAATTGGCCGGACAGGCCCCCGTTCATCATGGCGTTGTTTTCCACGCTTTATTTTGACGATGTCGCCAAGGTTTCCATATATACGCCAACGGGTGGATTGCTTGGCGAACTTGACCTGACAAAGTTCCGTGCCTTCAAGAACAAGGAGGGCAAACCAAAGCGCGCATTCATTACAAATTTTGATATTCCGGAAAAGACTTCAGATGGTTGGTACAAAGCTGTAACCGTAATGAAGGATGGCCGCAGCTTCGAAGCCAGGGACTACGTGATTCACACCCTTATGCCTTTTCCCTCGGGTATGCAGCCTGCCTCTAATGCGACGGATGTACCATTGCCGCTTGAGCTGCGATGGGACCGCACCCCCGGCGCATCCCATTACCAGATTTTTGTTTATGACGAGTGGGAGGAGAAACTCATTTTTTCTTCCCCGGTTATCACTGACACAGCTTTCAAGCTGCCTGCGGGGGTGTTGAAATCGGGTGGGTGGTATGGATGGAAGGTAAATGCCCGCGATGCGAATGAGAACATCCTGCTGGGTGACTTCAATCACGGCACGACAAGCGCAGCATCCCTTTTCACCGTCCAGTAGCTGCCGCCTGTCAGGCGTCTGTCGTCAGCGCCAAACTCAAATTCACCAGACCCCCCATCTTTCCTTGACCGTACGGGGCCAAAACGTTTAACCTTGGCGGTTTACGGAAAACATTGTTTTTAGGCGTTTTTTTATGGAATTTACCGGCGCCGAGATTGTCACTCGCTGCCTAGCCGAGGAAGGGGTCGAATTCGTATTCGGCTATCCCGGCGGCGCAGTGCTCAACATCTACGACGAAATCTTCAAGCAGAACAAATTCAAGCACGTGCTGGTTCGCCACGAGCAGGCGGCGGTGCACGCGGCCGACGCCTATTCTCGCGCGTCCGGCAAGGTCGGTGTCGCGCTGGTGACATCCGGTCCTGGCGCCACCAATGCGGTGACCGGCATCGCCACGGCTTACATGGACTCCATCCCGGTGGTGATTCTTTCCGGGCAGGTACCGACTGCCGCCATCGGGCTTGATGCCTTCCAGGAAGTCGATGCCGTTGGCATTACGCGTCCATGCGTCAAGCACAATTTCCTGGTCAAGGATGTGCGCGACCTGGCGGCTACCATCAAGAAGGCCTTTCATATTGCTGCCACAGGCCGTCCTGGACCTGTGCTGGTGGATATCCCCAAGGATGTGACTGCCCACAAGACCGAGTTCGTCTATCCCGATTCGGTTTCCATGCGTTCTTACAATCCGGTGCTCAAAGGCCACAGCGGGCAGATCAAGAAGGCTGCACAAATGCTGCTGGAGGCCAAGCGCCCGATGATTTATGCCGGCGGCGGGGTGGTCCTTGGAAACGCGGCAGAGCAACTGACAGAGTTGGCCAAGCTGTTGCACTATCCGGTGACCAACACGCTGATGGGCCTGGGCGGCTATCCTGCCACCGACCGCCAGTTCCTGGGCATGCTGGGCATGCACGGCACCTACGAAGCCAACATGGCCATGCAGCATTGCGATGTGCTGCTGGCGGTGGGCGCGCGTTTCGATGATCGCGTGATCGGCAGCCCGGCACATTTTGCCCGCGAGCAGCGTCGTATCATCCATATCGATGTTGACCCGTCCTCTATTTCCAAGCGCGTCAAGGTCGATGTGCCCATCGTGGGCGATGTTCAGCAGGTGCTCGATGAGTTGATCAAGCTGCTCAAGGCCAGCAAGGAAAAACCGGACGAAGCGGCGCTGAATACATGGTGGACGCAGATTGAGTTGTGGCGTTCGCGTAACTGCCTCAAGTACAACCGCGAATCCGAGATCATCAAGCCGCAGTACGTGGTGGAGAAACTCTGGGAAATCACCAAGGGCGATGCTTTTGTAACTTCGGATGTGGGCCAGCACCAGATGTGGGCGGCACAGTTCTACAAATTCGACAAGCCGCGCCGTTGGCTTAATTCCGGTGGCCTTGGCACCATGGGTGTGGGGCTGCCCTATGCCATGGGTGCGCAGCTTGCCCATCCTGATGCGACGGTGGCCTGTATTACCGGTGAATCCAGCATCCAGATGTGCATTCAGGAGCTTTCGACCTGCAAGCAGTACCGCATCCCGGTGAAAATCGTCAATCTGAACAACCGCTACATGGGCATGGTGCGGCAGTGGCAGGAATTTTTCTATGGCAGCCGCTACGCAGAGTCCTACATGGATTCGCTGCCCGACTTCGTGAAGCTGGCTGAGTCTTACGGGCACGTCGGCATGAAGATCGAGAAGACCGCCGATGTCGAAGCTGCGCTGAAGGAAGCCTTTTCGCCTGCATTGAAAGAACGACTGGTGTTCATGGACTTCCAGACCGACCAGACCGAAAACGTTTTCCCCATGGTGGAAGGCGGCAAGGGCTTGTCGGAGATGATCTTGGCGGAGGAGCTATGATGAGCAGCCGCCACATCATTTCGCTTTTGATGGAAAATGAATCCGGCGCATTGTCTCGGGTGGCCGGGCTGTTCTCGGCTCGTGGCTACAACATCGAGTCACTGACCGTGGCGCCGACCGAAGATGCAACGTTGTCGCGGATGACAATCGTGACTGTAGGTTCCGAAGACGTCATCGAACAGATCATCAAACAACTGAACAAACTGGTTGACGTCGTAAAAGTACTTGACCTCACCGAAGGTAGCCATATCGAGCGCGAGTTGATGCTGGTCAAGGTGCGCGCTGCCGGCAAGGAGCGCGAGGAATTGAAGCGCATGGCTGATATTTTCCGCGGCCGCGTCATCGACGTTGCCGATCTCACCTACACCATTGAGTTAACTGGCACTGGCACCAAGCTTGATGCCTTTCTGCAAGCGATCGACGAAAGTGCGATCCTGGAGACCGTACGCACTGGCGCCTCCGGCATCGGCCGCGGCGACCGCATCCTAAAAGTCTGAATTCAACACTACTTAGCAAGGAAACAATCATGAAGGTTTACTACGATAAGGACGCCGACCTTTCTATCATCAAGAAGAAGAAGGTCGCCATCATCGGTTACGGTTCGCAGGGCCATGCCCATGCCAACAACCTGCAGGATTCCGGCGTCAAGGTCACGGTTGGCCTGCGCAAGGGCGGCGCCTCCTGGGACAAGGCCAAGAAGGCTGGTCTTAACGTCAAGGAAGTGGCGGCGGCAGTCAAGGAAGCCGACGTAGTCATGATTCTTGTGCCCGACGAGCAGCAGTCCGTGGTGTATTACGGCGAGATCGAACCCAACCTCAAAAAGGGCGCTGCCTTGGCCTTTGCGCACGGCTTCAATATCCATTACAACCAGATCGTGCCGCGCAAGGATGTGGATGTGATCATGATCGCGCCCAAGGGCCCGGGTCATCTGGTTCGCTCCACATATAAAGAGGGCGGTGGCGTGCCTTCGCTGATTGCGGTGCATCAGGATGTGTCCAAGAAAGCCAAGAATATTGCGCTGTCTTATGCTGCGGCCAACGGCGGCACCAAGGGTGGCGTGATTGAGACTTCCTTCCGTGAAGAGACCGAGACGGATCTGTTCGGTGAGCAGGCTGTGCTGTGCGGCGGTTGTGTTGAGTTGGTGAAAGCCGGTTT
>JAHENE010000119.1 GCA_024643305.1 Thiobacillaceae bacterium
GGTTTGGCGGAATGGGGGTGATTGTGCTGGCCGTGGCCATCCTGCCCATGCTGGGTATCGGTGGCCGCCAGCTTTACAAGGCAGAAACCCCGGGCCCCATGAAAGACAGCCGTCTCACACCGCGCATTGCGCAAACCGCAAAAGGATTGTGGTTGATTTATGCTGCGCTCACAGCCGCTTGCGGCCTTGCCTATTGGGCGGCGGGCATGGTCTGGACTGACGCATTGATGCATGCCTTCACCACCATGGGGCTGGCTGGTTTTTCATCTCACGATTCCTCGTTCGCTTACTTCAATTCGCCGGCACTGGAGGCGATCGCGGTTTCTTTCATGCTGATAGCCGGCATCAATTTCGCCACGCATTTCCGTTTTTTGCATGAACGCACCTTTGGTATCTATGTCCAGGACGGCGAAGCAAAAGTTTTTGTTGTTACCGTACTGCTTAGCGGTTTTCTGATTGCGCTTTACCTGTGGTCGACCGGCCAGTATTCCGACATGCAGAGTGCACTGCGCTACGCCGTGTTCAATACGGTTTCTGTTGCAACAACAACCGGCTATGCCAGTACCGATTTTGGCCTGTGGCCTGCATTTGCCGGTTTCTTGATGTTGCTTTTGGGCACGTTTTCAACATCTTCCGGTTCTACCGGCGGCGGCATCAAAATGATCCGGGCCAGGTTGCTGATCCAGCAGTTGTATCGCGAGCTGAAACGCCTGTTGCATCCCGGAGCACAGATTCCAGTGCGCTATTCCGGCGTGCCCGTTTCCAACCAGATCATTTTCGCGGTGCTGGCGTTTTTCTTTATCTTTGTGCTGACCGCCATTGTCATGGCCTTGGCGATGATGGCGACCGGGCTGGAGCCCGTGACGGCGTTGACCGCCGTGATTGCGACCCTCTCCAACATTGGCCCCGGCCTCGGCCAGGTTGGCCCCTCAACCACCTTCGCCGTGCTGAATGATTTTCAGACCTGGCTTTGTTCGCTGGCCATGCTTCTTGGGCGGCTGGAAATGTTCACCTTCCTCGTTGTATTGACCCCGGCTTTCTGGAAATCATGAGCCCGGCAATCGAAAACTTTGAAAAGATGCTTGCTGCAGGCAAGGACAATGCGCTGCTGCGGTTTTCGCTGGGAAATGCCTGTCTGGGCGCCAATCAAGCTCAGCAGGCAGTCACGCATTTGCAAAAGGCTGTAGAGCATGACCCCAACTATTCAGCAGCCTGGAAATTGCTGGGAAAGGCATTGAATGAATTTGGCGACGCAACAGCCGCGCTGGAAGCCTATCGCCGTGGCGTGAATGTTGCCGAAAAAAAGGGCGACATCCAGGCGGCGAAAGAAATGACAGTCTTCGCCAAGCGCATAGAAAAAACCCTCGGCTTATAATCGGGCTATCTGACTAGCATTGAATTAAAGGAGCAAACATGACTCGCATGGTTAACTGCGTCAAACTTGGCCGTGAGGCCGAGGGCCTTGCCTTCGCGCCGGTGCCGGGGGAGCTTGGTAAAAAGATTTTTGAGAACGTCTCCAAGGAAGCCTGGACTGCATGGACGCGCCACCAGACCATGCTCATCAATGAGAATCGACTAAGCTTGGCCGATCCGCAGGCACGCAAATACTTGATGACGCAAATGGAACAGTATTTCTTTGGTGCTGGCGCCGACCAGGTTGCGGGTTATGTGCCGCCACAGAGCTGAAATGCCGGTAGAGGAATACATCGCTTTGCATTGCTAACGCGGTGCATTGCCGCACCAAGCCAGGGCAATATCTTGGGCGGCAAATAAACTGTTTTGACAAATCCAATACAAACAAGACCTTGGGCGATGGCCAATAGCGACGTGAGCTGGCATCCAGCTTGCTGGTTGCTTATTGTCGCAACTTGTTGGCCATGCCATGAATATGCCTGCCGAATTGGAGAATCGTCCCCGGGGTGAAACAACTCGAACCGGCTTGTCGAAGGACACATTGAAGCAGGCTTTTCTGGACAACTTGTTCTATGTCCAGGGCAAGTTCCCCAAGCTGGCTTCTCTTCAGGATTACTATCTGGCGCTTGCTTTCACGGTAAGGGACCGGCTGCTTGCACGCTGGGTAAGCACGGCAGAAACATACACCCGTACGGGCTCACGTACCGTGGCCTATCTGTCGGCCGAATATCTTCTGGGGCCGCATCTGGGCAACAACGTGCTGAACCTGGGGATTGAGGAGCCGCTGCGTGCGGCTGTACAGGAGCTTGGCTTGAGTTACGATGCTCTGCTTGTCCAGGAAGTGGAGCCGGGATTGGGTAACGGGGGGCTCGGCAGGCTGGCAGCCTGCTTTCTGGATTCAATGGCCACCCTGGAAATTCCAACGCTGGGTTATGGCATACGTTATGAGCATGGCATTTTCGCTCAAGATATCGTGGATGGCTGGCAGACGGAAAAAACAGATGTCTGGTTACGACATGCCAACCCTTGGGAAATAGCCCGCCCGGAATGGGCGGTGGAGGTCAAGCTGGGCGGCCATACGGAACGCTATCCAGATGACAAGGGACAGGAGCGCGTGCATTGGGTGCCCGGACGCAGCGTGTTGGGGGTGCCTTATGACACGCCAATTCTGGGTTTCCGCAACAATACCGCGAATACCCTGCGCCTCTGGCGCGCCGAAGCGGTGGAAGCGTTTGATCTGCCCATATTCAACAAAGGCGATTATTGGGGCGCCGTCCAGCGCAAGGTTGAATCCGAAAACCTGACCAAGGTGCTGTACCCGAATGACGAACACCTGCAGGTCAAAGAACTGAGGCTGGCCCAGCAGTACTTTTTCGTATCTTGTTCTTTGCAGGACATGATGCGCATCATGCGAGTACAGGAAATCCCCCTTACCAGTTTCCACGAGAAATTTGCAGCTCAGCTAAACGATACCCACCCCGCAGTGGCTGTTGCTGAGCTGATGCGGTTGCTGATGGACGAGCATGGCATGAACCGGTCGCTGGCCTGGAAAATCACACGCCAGACTTTTGCCTACACCAACCACACTTTGTTGCCGGAAGCGCTGGAACAGTGGCCGGTGGCCTTGTTTGAAAAATTGTTGCCGCGGCATCTTGAGATCATTTATGAAATCAATGATCATTTTCTCGAGCAGGTTCGGCTGCAATGCCTGACTGACACTGAGCGGGTGTCACGCCTTTCGCTGATCAACGAGTCCGGAGAGCGCCATGTACGCATGGCGCATCTTGCCTGCGCGGGCAGCCGTTCGATAAATGGCGTTGCCGCCCTGCACACGGAACTGCTCAAGCAGGAGGTTCTTTCAGACTTTCATTTTCTTACCCCGGAAAAATTCTCCAACAAGACCAACGGGGTCACGCCTCGCCGCTGGGTGGGTTTGTCCAATCCCAGGCTGACTTCATTGATAGATCGCAAACTGGGGGTCGGCTGGCTCACGGATATGGAGCGCCTGCGCGAGCTGGAGGCGTTTGCGGAAGATGCGGAGTTCAGGGCTGAGTGGCGTGACATCAAGCGGATAAACAAGGAAATCTATGCAGCCTATCTGCGCAGCGTCACCGGTGTGGCGGTCGATCCTGATTCCATGTTTGATGTTCAGGCCAAGCGCATCCACGAATACAAGCGCCAGCACCTGAACGTGCTGCACATCGTTGCACGCTACCATCGCTTGCGATCCGACCCGAACCTGGAGGTGACGCCGCGTACCTTTATATTTGGCGGGAAGTCGGCCCCTGGCTATTACATGGCCAAGCTGATGATCAAGCTCATCAATGCAGTGGGCTCAGTGATCAACCATGATCCATTGGTCAGGGACAGGATGAAAGTGATCTTTGTGCCCAATTTCAACGTCCGTACCGGGCAATCGCTCTACGCCGCAGCGGAGCTGTCCGAACAGATTTCCACCGCAGGCAAAGAGGCCTCAGGCACCGGAAACATGAAGTTCATGATGAATGGAGCGCTGACCATCGGCACCCTGGATGGAGCCAACGTCGAAATCCGTGAAGAGGCAGGCGCCGAAAATTTCTTCCTGTTCGGCCATACCGCTGCAGAGGTTGCCCGGTTCAAGCACGAGGGCTACGACCCGATACATTTTTACGAGGCCAACACTGAGTTGCAGGCGGTGATCGAACTTATCCGTGACGGTTTTTTCTCGCGCGGCGATGGCGAACTATTCAAGCCCTTGGTGGAAAATCTGCTCTGGCATGACCCTTACCTGTTGTTTGCCGATTTCGAAAGCTATGTAAACAAGCAGATGGAAGTGGACCAGGCCTACGCAGACAGAGAAGGCTGGAGTCGCATGAGCATCCTGAATACTGCGCGCAGCGGAAAATTCTCTTCGGACCGGAGCATCCGCGAATATTGCGATGAAATCTGGAAAGTGAAACCGGTGTCGATAACAATGGCTGACGGTTTCACGCCGTCCTTGTAGAACTGCAGATTTATTTTCCGGCTTCAGCCTCTAGAATTTTCAAGCTTTCTTCCACTCCTGCGGCACGGGTCAGATTGGCGACATTCTGCTTGGTGAAGAAGCCCTGGAAATCGCCAAAGCGCTGGACGTATTCGACGATCAGCGAGGAATATTCCGAGGCACTGGAAAAAACCTGTTTCAAACCTTCTTCCCTTGATCCGATCACATCGAGCAGGAAATCCTGACCGCAGTTGCGCAGACTGTTGACCACGTGATCGATATTGGCCGAGCCTTCGGTATCGCCATCACGCACCGCGACGGCGATGTGATGCAGACGCGGACCGAAATTGCGCACGAACTGTTCGGTAGGGGAGGACAGCCTGAGCAGATGGTTGACGAAATAGGGATGGTTGGCGGCGGTAAACACCTTGGCGGGTGATTCCAGTTCATTGGTGTGGTGCACGCTTTTAGTGACGTTGGTCGAGGAGTTCTGGTCGCTGATGTCGTAAGAGCCCCAATAGTAGTAGCTGGTCAGGGTCAGGTATTCCAGAATGGCTGCTTCGCGATTCTGGCTATAGACGCGCGTAGCGAGATGATCAATGGGCAGGAGCAACGTGTCGATGCCAAGTTGGGCCTGGGCCTCCTTGGCGTCCTGATAGGCACGATTGATGTCCTCGTGGATTGTAGACAGGCCCAGGGCATAAATACGGATATCGGGTTCGGGCCTTTCCCAGTAGCCGACAATGTTGTGGGTGTAGGGACTGGGCTTGACGATGGCCATGTTTCCGGGAAGCTCAAGCTTGCGTACCTGTTCCTGGTTGAAGAAGCGCACATCGCGCGACTTTTGCAATTCCACCGCTTCGTGCAGGTTCTCGACCCGCAATACTTCCCCCATGTAGCGCGAATTGGGTTTGCTGGCACCGATTGGATATACCTCATTCAGGCTGCGAAATATGCCTCGCGTGTTGGGGTCCTTCGCTTCGCGCACCAGAATGTCTGGCGCACCGATGTTGATGCGCAGGACATGGGTTAGGTGTGATTCCGACTCCAGCGTCACCAGGTAGTGGTATGGCGTCATCAGGCACAACTCGCCCACATAGGCAATCGAGTTTCCGGGTTCGACTGTAATCATCAGGGTGTCGATCTGGCGGATCGCTTCGGTCAGGCCGATGCGGTCACGCTCATCAAGCAGCTTGCCGAGGAAGTCTTCGAAGAAGGTGGAGTTCTGCTTATCGCCGTAACGGGGAAGGCCTAGAGATATACCCATATCAGGCCTGACTGAACATGTCTTGTTTCATTGCCCTTTGGTGGTGGGCTGCGCGGAAATATGTGAGGCTGATGACTTCGTTCAGGTCAGCCAGCTTCGCTTGAACCTCGTCACAGAATTCGTGCAGCCCATTTGCTACAAGCTTGCGGTAATCGGTCTGGTCCACGAGGTCCTGCATTTCCCGCAGCCGGCGCATCGGCTCGGCGCCTGGAAGTTCGTCCAGGGCAGACTGTATCTCTTGCAGGCAGTGCCTTACGCTGCGCGGAAATTGGGGGTCGTTGAGCAGATAGGCCAACACTTTGTGGCCGCGGGCATGAACGTCGACATGCCGACGGTACATCTGGTGTGCTGACAAGGCATGCAAAACACTCATCCAGATCAGGTCGTAATGCCGGCCGCCCTGACGAGGCAGATTGAGTGCATAGCCCACATCCAGTACGCGGCTGGTCATGTCGGCGCGTTCAACATTTCGTCCCAGCCGCATGAGCTGAAAAGCTTCATCACGACTCATGGTTCCGGCCAGCAAGCCAACGACAGCCTGGCGGCGGCGGATGATTTCTGTCAACACCTCATGTCGCGTGCGGCGATCGAGTGCGTGTCCGA
>JAHENE010000120.1:0-4858 GCA_024643305.1 Thiobacillaceae bacterium
TCTGGCAATGCTGCCCTGGGACATGCAAAAGCTTGCCTTGGCCCGCTGGCATGGCCTTTTGCGACAGGGAGGCAGGGTCATCACTTCCGTCAGAGTCCACCATGGTGCCGGGCCGGAACCGGTTGGCTTTGACGAGCAACAAACCCAGGCATTTCAGGACAAGACGTTGAGACTGGCACAGGCAAGCCAGGAAAATCTCGACATGCCTGCAGAAACATTGGCAGAAGGGGCAAGACGATACATCGAGCACCGCAGGAGAAAGCGCCGACTTCACAGTTCGCTGGATGAAATCCGCGGCCTGTTTGCCAATGCGGGATTTGATTCAATAAACCTGCTGCCAATCGGACAGAACAGGCCAGACGACAATCCTTCCGTACCGAATAGAAAAAACAAATCCGAACGCGTCAACATCATCGCCCACCGGCCCTGAGCGCCATCAACCCCGCAACCCATCCAGCCAATTATGAAGTTTCGGGAATAAAAAAACCCCGCGGATGAAACCGCGGGGTTTTGCCATCCAAGGAATCAGACTGATCAGTACTGGGAAATTACGTGACTCATCAGGTTCATCGGGTTCAGGCTGGCGCCTTCGTTGTTGCGGCTGCGCAGGCTGTCCTTGCCCACGCTCAACTTCACGCCGACCATGAACTGGTCGGTCGTGTACTTATCACTGCCGTGATACCATTCACCGCCAGCACCCGTTTCGTTAAAGTTGTATTTCTGCTCAAGCCTGGAGTAGGAACCGAACACGCTGAAGGGGCTACCCGCAAAGCGGTATTCTGCGCCAAGTTCATATGCCGTGCCGCTGAATTTGTCATTCCAGTTCCAGTAGTTACCACAGCATGAAGCATCATCTTTGGCTTCACCGTAATTCACACCGGCCTTGATCAGGAAATTATCGTTGATGAAATAACGGCCTTCAACCGAACCTGCCCAGCCCTTGAGTTTCCAGTCCCAGTTCTGGTAATTCAGGTGCTGGTAGCCAAGCTGGCCATACAGGGAGAAATTGCTGCCAAACTGCTTCTGGGCTTCTACGCCGAACAGGGTGATCTTGGGTTTGACTGAACTGCCACCTTCTCCGCCGTCCACTTCAAAGGAACGGTGCTGGATCAGGCCGCCTGCCAGCCAGTCCTTGCCGCGGTAGAACACGTGGCCGGCAATGTCGTGGGTCTGATTGTCATACCAGCCGTTGTCCAGGTCATGGCTGGTGTAAACATAGTCCAACTGGCCGCCAAAGTTGCTCGGGTCGGTGTACTCGGCCGTGGCGCGGAAACTAGCAACATTGTTGTCAAACGCGGTTTGAGAAGTACTCGGAGAACCGTAGTAATAAGCATTATAAAAATATGAGTAATCGGTTGAATCCATACCCGCTGCAGCAGACACGAAGGCATCAAAACTGCCGGCGGCGTGTGCAAGCGGTGCGGCGGCGGCCAGGGCCAGCGCAGCGGCCAGGGTGGTTTTTTTGTAATTGCTCATTTATTTTTCCTCTCTAAAATCAATCAACTAAACATCTTGCAAGATAAGTAACAGCCAAAAAACAGGACTCAGCTACCCTATATTCTATTGGATAGGCATGCGATTTCCTTATGAAACCGGGTGCATATGCCTTATCTGCGGGATGTTTTGTTGGTTTTCGGCAACAGCAAAACGAATGGCATGCCTGTCCTGACGCTTGCCATAAGCATTTAAACCGGCTTGCGTGCAACGATGGTGTGAAATTTCTTGAGAGTGTTTTCCGGCGCGGGGAGTTCGTCATGTCTGGAAAGCAGGATTTCCCAGCCTTTGAACGCATCGGCCAGTTCGTGCTTGCCAAACAGATAATGCTTGCCCGATTCAAGCGCACCAACGAATGTGGTGCCTTCTATCAACACATTGATTGCCGCCATCCCTCCCGGTTTGGTATGACGAACGATGTCGGCCAGCATGGCGTGGGCCGTTTTCTGAGGGAAAAACATCAGCAGGCCGATCGAAACGATGTTGTCGTAATCATCCCCGATGTCAAAGCTGCTCAAGTCGATCTGATAAGCGGCGAGCGGCAGGCCCAGACGATTGGCGGCCTCATTGACCCTGTCCACTGCTGTGAGGCTGCCATCCAACGCGGTAACGGCGCAGCCTTTTCTTGCTGCGGCAATCGCCAGATTGCCCAAACCGCAGCCCAAATCGAGCACACCGCCGGAAAGATAAGGCAGCACGGCCTCTTCAAACAGGTTCAACGCAAACTCGCCCTTGGCGACTTGCTGCTGATATTGCCGTTCAAAGAACTCAACGGATTTCATTGCTTGCCCCTCAACCCTGCCCCTTCATGAGAGGCGAGAGGAGTTTATTTCGCTTCGCCCTGGGTCTTCATCACCGTCATGGCGCTGGCGATCAGGCTGGAAATATCGGCCAGGTTGCTGGGCACGATCAGGGTATTGCCAGTTTTGGCGATGTTACCGAAGGCATCGACATACTTCTCGGCCACTTTGAGATTGACCGCCTGCATGCCTCCGGGGATTTGGGTGGCCTGGGCCACCATGTAGAGCGCCTTGGCAGTGGCCTCGGCCACCAGCTTGACGGCCTCGGCCTCACCCTGGGCGCGGTTAATGGCCGCCTGTTTTTCGCCTTCAGATTCGCGCACCGCCGCTTCGCGCTCGCCAGTGGCGATGTTGATCTGTTCCTGCATGCGGCCTTCGGATGAGGCGATCAGCGCGCGTTTTTCGCGTTCGGCGGTAATCTGCGCCTGCATGGAATGGAGAATTTCCTTGGGTGGGGTCAGGTCCTTGATTTCGTAGCGCAGTACTTTCACGCCCCAGTTGGTGGAGGCTTCGTTGAGCACCTGAACCACACCATGGTTGATGTGCTCGCGCTCTTCAAAGGTCTTGTCCAACTCCATGCGGCCGATCACTGAGCGCAGGGTTGTTTGCGCAAGCTGGGTGATGGCGGCGATGTAATCGCTGGAGCCGTACGAGGCCAAGCGCGGATCCGTCACCTGGAAATACAGCACGCCGTCCACCGCAAGCTGGGTGTTGTCCTTGGTAATGCAGACCTGGCTCGGCACGTCGAGCGGAATCTCTTTCAGTATGTGTTTGTAGGCAACGCGGTCGATGAATGGAATGACAAGATTAAGACCGGGCGCCAATGTTGCATGAAACCGGCCTAGCCGCTCGATCACCCAGGCGTGCTGCTGGGGCACGACACGGACACCCTTGGCGATGACGATCAGAACGACGATAAAGAGTGCAAAGGCAATTTCCATTTTGTTTTTCCCTGGTTTCGACAATCAGTTGCCGACGATTAAGACCGAGCCACGCATGGCGCGAATGTAAAGCGGTTTGTTTGTATCGATTTCGGGAGCAGCGGCTTCGGCATCCCATATCGCACCGCGATACTTGACCTGCCCTTTGCTTTCCTGCCAGTTCTCCACGCGGACGTTCTGGCCGATGTCGAGATCCTGAAAAGCGGTATCGATCTCATCGACGCGTCTCCACATTCTCAACGCGATTGTGCCGACAATGCCGATTATTGCCGCAATTACAATTTGAGTGGCCATGCCAACACCCAGCCATGCGGCAATGCCCGCAGATGCTGCGGCAAGACCATACACCAGCAGGTAAAAAGTGCCGGTAGTCAGTTCCACTGCCACCAGGGCAAAAGCGACAATCCACCAGATAACGTATGTGCTCATATGGCTCCTTATTTTTCGAGTATGACGGGCTTATCAGAAAGTTCGTTGGGGTTGCGTTCACCCGGGGGGAAATGCCTTGCCAGCAATTCGGTCACGCGACTGATCCCTTCCAGTGTGCCTTTGCGGAAATCCCCTGCCCGATAATGTAGCTCCATGTGCCTGGCAATGTCATCCCACTCGGCCTGTTCGACTTTGGCAGCGATGCCCCGATCAGCAACGATTTCCAGGTCGTGATCCGCGAACAAAAGGTATATCAGCACCCCGCTATTTTGCTCGGTGTCCCAGACACGCAAGTGGCCGAAGACATCAACTGCAGCCTGCCGCGCCGTTTTTCTTTTCCATAGCGCGCTAAAAGGCAAAGCCGTTTCAACAACAAATCGGATTTCTCCGCTATGCCATGTTTCAGAATCGCGAATGGCCGTCTCGATTTCTTCAATCAGTGGGCGCGTGAAGTGTTTCTTCAGCAGCAAGGGCGGAAAGAACATATGTTTGAAAAGCCGTTTCACCATGATCCTGACGACCCTCCTCCGCCAAATCCTCCACCGCCACCCGAAAAGCCTCCGCCACCACCAAACGAGCCTCCACCAAATCCGCCGCCGCCCCAGTGACCGCCCCCGCGTCCATTGCCGAACACGCCAAGTAGAACAATGATGGCAACAACGAAGCCCATGAAAAACAGGCCACTGAACAACCAGGCCAAGCCTCCCGCACCCAACGCGCCCATTACTGACCCGGTTCCCCTGCCCAGGAAAATACGCAGCAAGGATCCGGCGAAAATGCCTGCAATGATGAAGAAGAAGCCCTTGTCCATAAATGTTGAAAAGCCATCCTGGGCGCGATGGCTGCTCGGCGACGGCAAAGGCTCGCCCTCGATCAGGCGCATCATGCGGGTGACACCCGCCTCAACACCGCCGGAGAAATCTCCCTGTTTGAAGTGCGGCACGATATCTTCTTCGATGATGCGCTTTGCGATTACATCGGGAATCACCCCCTCCAGTCCATAGCCGACTTCGATCCGCACGCGCCGGTCATCCTTGGCCACAATCAGGATCACGCCGTCATCCACGCCCTTGCGCCCGACCTTCCACTGGTCGGCGACGCGGATGCCATACTCGGCAATGTCCTCCGGCTCTGTGGTCGGCAGCATCAGCACGGCGATCTGGCTGCCCTTGGACGCCTCGAATTGGGCCAGGG
>JAHENE010000120.1:4868-6241 GCA_024643305.1 Thiobacillaceae bacterium
TATCTGGGGTGAGCGTGCCGGTAAGATCAGTGACCCGCCGATTAAGGTCGGGAACAGTAACTTCTGCATGCGTCGGAAGAACTGCGCAAAGGCACAGCAGCATGGCGAGCATGCCTGCAATCCAGTTGATGCCAACCGGATTGCTTCGCCTTCGACTAGCAATGGATGTGATCACACGGCCAGAAGCAGCGCGGCGACCCATAAGGTGCCCGAACGCAATCAATAGCCTGGGCTCGGAGAGCTTTGACTTGAGGGGGATGTGTTACTGCCGGCCGGCGCAAAGTCCACCTTGGGTGGCGTTGAGATGGCCTTTTCATTTTCCACTGTGAAGTTGGGCTTGGTCTTGAAACCGAACATCATGGCGGTCAGGTTGCTGGGGAATTTGCGCACGGTGACGTTGTATTCCTGCACGGATTTGATATAGCGGCCGCGCGCCACGGAGATGCGATTTTCAGTGCCTTCAAGCTGCGCTTGCAGATCACGGAACACGCCATCGGCTTTCAGTTGTGGATAGTTTTCCGCCACCAGCATCAACCTCGACAAAGCTCCGCCAAGTTCGCCCTGTGCGGCCTGGAATTTCTGGAAGGCGGCAGCGTCATTGACCAGCTCGGGCGTGATCTGCATTTGTCCGACTTTTGCCCTGGCTTCCGTCACCTGGATCAGGATGTCCTTTTCATGCGCTGCATAGCCCTTGACAACGTTGACCAGATTGGGCACTAGGTCAGCGCGGCGTTGATACTGGTTGACCACTTCAGACCATGAGGCGTTGATCTGCTCATCTGTGGTTTGCAGCGTGTTATAGCCGCAGCCTGTAAGAGTCAGGGAAAGCAAACCGATTGCCAGCCATTTCTTCATGTCATTCCTCCAGAGGTTCTGAAACTGATTTTATGGCGAATCTGCGCGATTCAAGTACTTTTTGCCATGATTGAACGCGCCAGGCACAAATCCTCCCAGGCTTTTGCCTTGTCCGGCAGATTGCGCAAGAGATAGGCAGGGTGATAGGTGACGATGAGCGGAATACCCTGATATTGGTGTGTGCGGCCGCGCAGCTTGCCGATGGCTTCATCGGTATCGAGCAGGCTTTGGACTGCAAAGCGGCCCAGGGCAATGATTATCTTTGGCTGGATCAGCTGGATCTGCCGTTCCAGATACGGCATGCAGGCAGCGACTTCTTCCGGGGCGGGATTGCGGTTCCCGGGCGGGCGTGATTTCAGGACATTGGCGATGTAAACATTCTCGCCACGCTTCAATCCGATTGCAGCAAGCATGGCGTCAAGCAGTATCCCCGCCTGGCCAACGAAGGGTTCGCCTTGCGCGTCTTCGTCCGCGCCCGGTGCTTCGCCTATGATCAGCCATTCGGCCTTTTCGTCTCC
>JAHENE010000121.1 GCA_024643305.1 Thiobacillaceae bacterium
AGCATGGAATGAGCGATATCCAAGGCAATCACCTCAGCCTTGGGATAAGACTGCCGGAGCAATGACAGGCCCAGCCCTGTCCCACAGCCCAGATCCAGAATCCTGCTCGGCGCGATATTCATCAAACCCAAGCGCTCGACAAGGCGCTGCATCACCTCGCGCTGCAGGACAGCATGCGCATCATAGTCCGCAGCCGCACGTCCAAAAGAACGGGCCACTTCATTTTTGTCGATTCCGGTTTCAGCCATGCACAGCACCCGAAATCATGTCTGCCACAAGTTGTGCGTGAGACAGAAAAGGCGCATGCCCGGCTCCCGGTACTTCATACAGCCTCGACCCGGCGATTGAGTTTTCCAGCCAGCGCGCCGCCGACAAAGGTGCAAGCTTGTCGCCCGTGCCATGGATCAATGTCACTGGCACTCCCAATCCAGCCATATCCCGGCGCAAATCCTTGTTTTGCAGAATTTCGAGTCCTGCTTCCAGTACACCTTCTGGCGGCCTGGGTTGAACAAGCAGGCGGCGGCGCAATGACGCCAATACTTCGCGCACATTGCCAGACCCTTGGGCCTGCAATGCAAGAAACCGCCTGATGGTGTCGGCGTAATCCGAATCCAGGCTCTGCGCAAATTGTTCGAACACCTCCGCCGCGACACCATACTGCCAGTCATCACGATTAACGAAACAGGGGGTAGCACCGATCAACACCAGACTCGACACCTTGTCTTTGTAATCCATCGCAATGCGTGCTGCCAACAACCCTCCCAGAGACCAGCCGACCAGCACGCTTCCTTCATCAATTTGCATGGCAATCTTTTCCGCCATGTGGTCAAGTGTTGTTGCAGTTTCGCTGCCGGCATAACCCGGAAGCGCCAAAGCCCTTGCTTCCGGAAACCGCGCTAGCAACGGATCCCAAATGATGGGATGCGTGCCCCACCCATGAAGGAAGAACATCGTTCGCCGCGTATTCATGTTTCAGAGATTTCCCTGATTGCGTTTACGAGCGAATCGACCTCCGCCTTGGTGTGCGCAGCTGAAAGCGATATGCGCAGCCTTGCGCTGCCCTTGGGAACGGTGGGTGTGCGGATGGCCGGCACGAGCAATCCACGCTCAAGCAATTTTTTTGAAACCGCAACCGCTTCGGCATTCTCCCCAATCACCAGCGGTTGAATCGGTGTTTCGGATGCCATCAATTGCCAACGAGACAAACCACCCAAGCCTTCACGCAACTTCAAAATATGTTGCTGAAGTTTTACGCGGCGTGAATTACCGGCTTCGATCTGTTTGAGGCTTTCAATCAAGGCAGCCGCCAGCATCGGCGGCATGGCGGTAGTATAGATGTAGGGACGTGCCTTCTGCACCAGCCATTCAATTACGTTCGCATGCGCCGCAACCGCCGCGCCGAACACGCCTGCCGCCTTGCCAAGCGTTGCGAGGTAAATCACCCGATCGCTTTTTCTCGCTGATGCCGGCATCCCGCCCCTGCCATCATCCAGTACGCCAAAACCGTGGGCGTCATCGAGATACAGCCAGGCGTCATGTGCTTCAGCCAGTTCGAGCAGGTGTTCAACATCCGCAACATCGCCGTCCATGCTGAACACCAGATCCGTGCAGATCATCTTTTCTTGTGCCGTGCTTTTCTTCAGCTGTTCTTCGAGTTGATCCAGTTCGGCATGGGCATAACGGGTGAATTTCGCACCGCACTGTTGCGCTGCATCATTGAGTGAGGCGTGATTCAGGCGGTCGGCAAACACTTCGCCATGCCGGCCAAGCAGCGCAGTCAGCACACCAAGATTAGCCATATAGCCGGTGGAAAACATCAGTGCCGCCGGCTTGCCGATGAAGCGTGCAAACGCCTGTTCAAATTCGTGATGCAGACGATGGTGGCCGGTAACCAAATGCGAGGCGCCTGCCCCCACCCCGAATTCGCTGATCGCATCACGCGCAGCCTGGGCGAGTGCCGGATCGTTGGCGAGCCCCAAGTAATCATTGCTGCAGAAGGAAATGAGATCTCGGCCATCTACCCGGACATGCGTGCCTTGGGCGGATTCAAGCAGCACCCGTTTACGCAACAGGCTGTCCGCTTCCAGTTGCGACAGGCTCTCTTCAATCCGAGCCAGCGCGGAATACTCCGTCATGCAGGCGTCAAGCCAAGTTTGTTGAACAACGCCTGGTCCCGTTCCCACTCCGGGTTGCCGGTGGTGAGCAGCTTGTCGCCATAGAAAATGGAATTGGCGCCGGCCAGGAAACACAAGGCCTGGATGGCATCGCTCATCTGCTGGCGTCCAGCCGACAGGCGTACATAGGATGTCGGCATGAGAATGCGCGCCACTGCAATGGTGCGCACGAACTCGACAGGATCAAGCGCTTCGGTCCCATGTAGCGGCGTGCCTTCCACTTGCACCAGCAGATTGATCGGCACCGATTCAGGTGGGGGATCGAGACTTGCAAGCTGAGCCAGCAAGCCTGCACGCTGCACGCGCGATTCACCCATGCCCACAATACCGCCAGCACAAACGTTGATGCCGGCACCGCGCACCTTGTTCAGCGTATCCAGGCGGTCCTCGAAGTCTCGGGTGGAAATGATCTCGCCATAAAATTCCGGGGCAGTATCAATGTTGTGGTTGTAGTAATCCAGACCGGCATCCCTGAGTTGCTCGGCCTGGCCCTCGCGCAACATGCCAAGGGTGCAACAGGTTTCCAGACCCAGCGCCTTCACCTCGCGCACCATGTCGATCACCGGATCGAGGTCGCGCTGCTTGGGTCCGCGCCAGGCTGCCCCCATGCAAAAACGCGTCGCACCCGCATCCTTTGCGGCACGCGCAGCGCTTAATACTGCATCGAGGTCCAGCATGGGTTCTTCTTCCACTGCATTCGGGTGGCGCTTGGACTGCGGGCAGTAACCGCAGTCTTCCGGACAGCCGCCGGTCTTGATCGATAGCAGGGTGGAGAGCTGAACCTTGTTGGGATCAAAACTCTTGCGATGCACCGTTTGCGCTTCGAACATCAGATCGCTGAATGGCTTCTCGAACAGCGCTTCTACCGCTTCTACCGGCACCTTTGTTTCCACAGGCTTGTGAACATGAATGGACGAACAGTTGCAACTACTCATGGATGGCTACCTCGATAGTTATGTCCTGCCAGTCTTCCCTGGCGGCTTTCCAGATGTCGTAGAGGCCCCACGGCACCACGATTAAAAATATAAGAACCCAAACTGCCATCAGGCCGCTCCAGCCGCCCAACCATTCGTAAATAACCTGACCAAACACCACCATCGCGCCGGTCGCGCCGTAGAAGCGGTAACCCGCCCAGCGGTGGTAATGACGTGTGCGCTCATTGGGGTGATGGGCGATGCTGGCGTAGACGAAAATCGAAGCTGCCAGCCAGATCATCAGCGGCGGAAACGAAAGCACAAAAGGCAGGAAACCGATCTTGTGGCTGGCAAACAGCTTGCCAAGCAGCAAGGCCGTAATTCCGGCCGTAATGGCAAAGACGCTGGCAATATTGAACAGTTGCGCAGAAAATCTTGACGACTTTGCGCTGATGACTCGTTTGACTTTCATTTGGGGACCCGGAAACTGACAGGGATTATCCGTGGCTTGCAACCCAGCTGTCAAAACAAGCTTTTTTAAAATTGAACATCAGGTCATTTATTGAGCAGCATTTTCCGCCTTGCTGTCTGCTTTGCGAGGCGGCAGAAGGTCCGCTATGTCCGGCCTGCCTGGTCGACCTGCCCTGGCTGGCCGAACAGCGCTGTCCGGTTTGCGCACTGCCGACCTCCGGCAGGGAAACCTGCGGCCACTGCCTGAAAGAAAGGCCAGCGTTTTCAAGCACACAGGCGCTGTTCGCATACGGCTTTCCTGTTGATCGCCTGATCCAGCAGCTCAAATACAAGGAACAACTGGCACTCGCGCCGCTATTGGGGTCGCTGCTCGCGCAGAATCTTGAAAACGAATTACCCGATCTCTGGCTACCCATGCCCTTGCATCCCAACCGCATCAAGGAACGAGGCTTCAACCAGGCTGTGGAAATCGCCCGCGAGCTGTCTGCAAAAACCGGAATCCCCATGCATGCAAGCTGGGCCACGCGAGAACGGGACACCCCATCCCAGGCCGGGCTCAAGCGCGAGGCGCGAAGAAAGAACATGCGCGGCGCCTTCAAGTGCGATCATAAAGTTGCCGGCCTGCATGTCGGCATCGTGGACGACGTAATGACCACCGGCAGCACGCTGGACGCGTTGGCCGCAGCACTCAAACATGCCGGCGCGAAGGAAGTGTCCTGCCTGATTGTTGCACGCGCCTGATCAGACGCTGATTTCTTCTATGCCGAAAATGCGCCGGTATTCCCGCATCGCATAGCGGTCGGTCATGCCGGCGATGTAATCGGAAATGGCCCGCGCCCCGTCGCGCTGGACGTTTTCATGATGTTCTGGTGACAATAGGCGCGGCTCGGCAAGAAAAGTGTCGAACAGCGACTGGATGATACGTGCCGCCTTGCTGGTCATGCGCATCACCTGATAGTGCTGGTAAAGGTTAATGCGCAGGTAATGCTTGAGCTCACGCTGCTGCTCCCGTATTTCATCCGACAAGCTCACCAGTGGCGATGCGTTGCGCACATCCGCCAGGCTCTGCACACCCGCTCGCTCCAGATTGGCGCGCGTGGTCGTTACCAGATCGATAATCAGGGTATTGATCATGCGCCGAATGATTTCATGCACCTTGCGCCGGCCATTCAATTGCGGATATTTCGCCATGACCTCGTCATGATGCCGAGCGAACAGCCGGCTCTCCATCAAACCCTCTTCACTCAACAGGCCTGAGCGCAGTCCGTCGTCGACGTCGTGGTTGTTATAGGCGATCTCATCAGCAAGGTTGGCCACCTGCGCTTCCAGTGAAGGCTGCTTTTTTTCGAGGAAGCGCTGTCCCAGTTCGCCCAGTTCGCGCGCATTGGCAAGCGAGCAGTGCTTGAGGATGCCCTCACGCGTTTCAAAACAAAGATTCAGGCCATCGAATTCTGCGTACCGCTGTTCCAGTTGATCCACGACGCGCAGGGATTGCAGGTTGTGTTCAAAACCGCCGTAGTCCTTCATGCACGCATTCAACGCATCCTGCCCGGCGTGTCCGAAAGGGGTATGGCCCAGGTCATGCGCAAGCGTCACGGCTTCGGTAAGTTCCTCGTTGAGGTTGAGCATGCGCGCAATGGTGCGGCCGATTTGCGCAACCTCCAGGCTATGGGTAAGGCGCGTGCGGAAGTGATCGCCTTCGTGATTGACGAACACCTGCGTCTTGTACTCGAGCCGGCGAAAAGCTGTGGAATGGACAATGCGGTCGCGGTCGCGCTGAAACTCGCCACGCGGCGCAGCCGGCGGCTCTTCATGCACCCGACCTTTGGTCAGGCTGTCTTGAGCTGCGTAGGGGGCGAGTTCAGGCCGCGCTGACATGATGGGTAAGTGTTGCTGTCAATTCTGCGGCGGGCAGGTCAGCGGTAACGATCGCTTCACCGATTCTTTTCAGCAGCACGAAGCGAATCTTGCCGGCCTCGACTTTCTTGTCATGCCCCATGTACTCCATATAGCGTTCCACTCCCAAGTCCGGCGCAGTGTCCGGCAATCCCGCAGCACGGATCACTGCACGCACGCGATCGACATCGGCTTCGCTCAACCAGCCCAGCCGGCGTGAAGCATCCGCCGCCATCACCATGCCAGCCGCCACCGCCTCGCCATGCAGCCAGTTGCCGTAGCCCATGCCGGTTTCGATGGCGTGACCGAAGGTGTGGCCCAGATTCAGGATGGCGCGGATGCCACCCTCGCGCTCGTCCTGCGCCACCACCTGCGCCTTGATCTCGCAGGAACGAAAAATGGCATGGCTGATCGCCTCGGCATCGAGTGCTCGCAGTTTTTCCATGTTGGCCTCGAGCCAGGCGAGAAACTCCGCGTCCCAGATCAGCCCGTACTTGATGACTTCCGCCAGGCCCGCAGACAACTCGCGCGCAGGCAGTGTCTTCAAGGTATCGGTATCGGCCAGCACCACCTTCGGCTGATAAAAAGCGCCAATCATGTTCTTGCCCAGCGGGTGGTTGATGCCGGTCTTGCCGCCTACCGATGAATCCACCTGCGACAACAATGTCGTCGGCACCTGGATGAAAGGCACGCCGCGCTGATAGCAGGCTGCGGCAAAACCCGTGATGTCGCCGATCACGCCGCCGCCCAAAGCGATGAGCG
>JAHENE010000122.1 GCA_024643305.1 Thiobacillaceae bacterium
AACAGGTTGATGGTCACTGTCGTGATGTATCCGCGCACGGCGCGGATGCCCGCTTCGTCCAGGCGGGTGCGCCAGACGGCTCCGGCTGCGATCAAAAGCGCCATGGGCAGCAGCACCTGGGCCAGAAGATCAATGTAAAAAGCGAATGACATAAAAAATGGCAGGTTGATTACCTGCCATTATGCGTTTTTTACAGGATTCTTGAATCAGGTGCCGCGCGAAACGGGGGGCGAAGCCAATGAGTGCTGGTTGATGTCTGACTCCTCCAGCCAATGCTTGATGCGGTTGGCATCGCCCAGGCGATTGTATTTGCCCAGGGCATCGAGCAGCACAATGATGACTCTGCGCTCAGCGATTTCAGCCTGCATGACAAGACAGTGCCCCGCCTCGTTGATGAATCCGGTTTTGGAAAGACCGATCTGCCACTCATCATCGCGTGTCAGGCGGTTGGTGTTGACGAAGGCGACATTGCGGTAATACACGTGGCGGGATGCCGTGTGCTTTTTCCGGCTTTTTGAACGCACTACGACACGTTGTTTGCCGAGGCTGTATTCGCCGGTGGAGGTGATATGTCTGATGGTTGGGTAATAGTTGTAGGCATAGCCGACCAGTTTGACCAGATCTTCGGCGGTGGACTGGTTGTAACTCGAAAGGCCGGTCGGGTCGACATAGAAGGTTCTGCTCATGCCCAACTCGCGTGCCTTGGCATTCATGGCTTCGACGAAAGCCTGCAATCCGCCGGGATAGGTGCGGCCCAAGGCATGGGCGGCGCGGTTTTCCGAGGCAATCAGGGCGAGGTTAAGCAACTGCTCGCGCGAAAAAGTAGCGCCTATCGGCAGCCGTGAGCCGGTGCCCTTAAGCCGGTCGATATCCTGATTATTAATAGTAATGCGCTCGTCCAGCGGGGTTTGCGCATCGAGTGTGACGACCGCGGTCATCAGTTTGGTTATGGAGGCGATCGGGGTTTGCAGTCTTGGGTTCTTGGCCAGAAGCGATTCGCCCGTGTCCTGGTCAACAACCATGACAGAGGCGGAACTCAAATCCAGCCCTTGATTCATTCCATAGATGGCTGCAGGGGCGCTGTCATAGTCTGGAATGCCGGCGGCCGTCACCGGGACGGTAGCCAAGAAGCATGTTGCCAGTACCAATAAATTTCTAAATTTCATCCTGCCCGCCTCCGGTTTTGCAAGCCCAATCCCAGAACGACCGTGGGAGGGCATAACTTTAATACAACGATACTTAAAAATTACAGCATTTAATACCATATTTTTATTGACCACAAACGGAAATAAGTTATATATAGCAAATAGTTGGGAGGGTTTTAGAGATTTCACTCAAAAATAGTGCGCCAAATATGCTGGAAATTCACCCGGGGGTGCTGGCAAAACTCGTTTCGGCCCTGGGAAGAGAAGGCTACTCTGCATCGGCCCTGGCGGCGCATATCAGCTTTGATGCTCCGCTGACCTTGGCTCTTTTGAGTTGCGGCCACCAAAGCGCCGGGCAAAAAAATACGCCGACCAGCCTGTTGCTGGCAGACACACTAAATCAGCTTGGTCCCGAGTTCGTGCGCGCACTGGTGCTTTCCGCAAGCCCCGGACCCGCGGAACATTTTGCCATATGGGAAAAAGCGGTCAGGGTTGCCTATCTTGCCCGCCTCATCGCTGCGCACACCCAGGTTTGCAATGATGAAGAAGCCTGGCTTGCGGGAATGGCACACAACCTCGGTGAATATCCCCAGTTTGCCGACCCCGACAAGTTGAGTCGCTCCCTCTCGGAAATCGACCCCACCGGTTTTATTGTTGATGCCGTACGGTTTTGCCGCGCCTCCCCGGCGCGGGTCAAATCGGCGCACCCTTTGGTAAGGGTGCTGCAGTTGGCGGCCTCCCTCATTTACAGCGTGCATGTAAACGGCAATGTCGGTGTGCGAGCTTCGCTTGGCGGTTTGGGGCTTGACGCCGGCGAGGCAGAACGTCTGCAAACCGAAGCGGATTATCTGGCGCAAGAGGCCATTCACCGCTACAGCAGCCGTGATTTTGCATCCGCCGCGGATAGCCTAGCTCAAGCATATGCAGCATTGGCGCGCGTTTCAGCCGTACAGGATTTTCTCAACGTTGCCACAGAACTGAAATCGTTGTCACGCAGGACCGTGTTGGCCATGCAAGCCCTGTTTGGCGTTAACACGGCCGTGCTGTTGCAGGTTGAAGGAAACACGCTCGCCCCCGTTCCATGGTGGCCTGCACCGACAAGCCTGACGGCCTTGTCATTGACGACAGATTATTTGCAAAGCAGCCTGGTGCGTGCCGCCAGGGGGGAAATGGTTTGCTGGCATGCCGCATTGGCCGATCAGTTTCCGGTGGTTGATGCGCAGGTGGCGCGGTTGCTTGGAACCGACTCCATGCTGTGTGAACCCCTGGGATTGGAAGAGCAAGTCCGCTACGTCCTGATAGCAGGCAATGTATCCCAGGATGTCGCTGGCTATCCTGTCTGGAAGGAAATATTGCAGTCACTCGCCACGCGCATCCCGATACTGCATGGTGTTTCCACACCTGTCACATCAGGCGGCGATTCCATACCTCGCCAGGAAGTGCGCAAAGCGGTACACGAAGCATCCAACCCGCTTACCATTATCCGCAACTACGTAAACCTTTTGTCGACGAAGTTTGCAACGGACAACGATACCCAACGCGACCTCGCCATTATCGGTGACGAAATAGAGCGGGTTGCCGGCATTCTGCACGGCCTGGGGTCAAAACAGGAAGCAGATCAAACGGCGCTTGACCAAGGAACATGGGTAGATATCAACCAGGTCATATCCGAGCTGGTGAGGATGTCGCTTGACACACTGTTCCTGCCCAACAAAGTCAATGTGCAAATTGATCTTGACCCGGCCATGGGCAGCATCGTTACGCATCGCGATCAGCTGAAACAGGTTCTGCTCAATCTTGCCAAAAATGCGGTGGAAGCCATGCCGCGTGGCGGCAGGCTTACATTTGCCAGCGCCCGTGCAGAGCACGGCGGCCGAGCTTGCGCAGTGATCGCCGTGCATGACACCGGCCCGGGTTTGCCCAAGCAGGTGCGCGAACAGATGTTCCAGCCCGCAGCAACGACCAAGGGCGGCAATCATGCTGGCCTGGGTCTTTATATCAGCCAGAACCTTGTCAAATCGATGGGCGGCGATATCGAATGCGACAGCAGTCCTGGCGGATCCACATTCAGAATTTATCTTCCCATGGCTGACATGGGACAAAACCAGTCGGCCTTGCAACCCGGCGGCATGAGTAAGTAAACGGAGAGCAATATGAGTGAGCCCACATCCGGCGAAACCAAAACACCCCTCAGCATCGGCAGCCTGACCAGGGACCCCCGCATTCTCCTGGTCGATGATGACCCCCTGATTCTGGAAAGCCTCCGCCGCCTGATAGAGGCACAGCGCTATGATGTGGTCACGGCCGGCAGCGGCAAGGAAGCGTTGGGCGCCGTAGACAAGAAACAGTTCGACGCAATACTGCTTGACCTAAACATGCCGGACATGAGCGGTATCGACGTTTTGACGAGCCTGCAGGAACGAGGTGTTGAAACCCCGGTGATTGTAGTGTCAGGCGATAGCGCCATCGATAGTGCAGTCAACGCGCTGAGGCATGGCGCAACCGACTTCATTCGCAAGCCTTACAAGCCGGAAGAGCTGTTGAGGAGGATCAGTAATACGCTGAACAAACAGCGGCTCGAAAAAGAAAACAATCAGATTCAGCAGCGCTTGCAGCAGTCTGAGAAATGGCACCGTTTCCTGGTGAACACATCACCGGACTTCATTTACACCCTGGACAGTGAAGGACGCTTCACATTTGTGAACGACCGGGTGGAAACGCTGTTGGAGTACAAGCGAGAAGAGTTGATCGGCCGGCATTACAGCGAGATTGTTTACGAAGAAGACATATTCCGTGCGGACCATGTCTTCAATGAGCGCCGTTCTGACACCCGCGCCACGCGCAATGTAGAGTTGCGGCTCAAGTGCAACCCCGGAAACTGCCGCCCGCGTGCCATGAATGGGCGTTTCCGCACGGTGGAAGTTACTGCCACCGGTATGTATGAGCGCCAGGAGATTCGGTTTGAAACGCGCTTCATGGGCACTTACGGTGTGGTCAAGGACATTAGCGACCGCAAGCAGGCCGAGGAAACGGTTCACTATCAAACCTATCATGATTTGTTGACCGGACTGCCCAACCGGGCCAAGTTTCGCGATTACCTCGGTCGGGCACTGGTCCACGCAAAGCGCAACAGCCAGACGCTATCCATCATGATTCTGGATCTGGATAATTTCAGGGTGATCAATGATTCGCTTGGTCATGGCGTAGGCGATGAGCTGCTCATACATGTTGCCGCAAGGCTGCGTCAGTGCATCAAGGACGACGACATTCTTGCGCGTCTGGGGGGCGATGAATTTGCCCTGCTCATGCCGGACGTTTCCTCAAGGCTAGAGAGCACCGTCGTTGGCCACAAGGTGGTGGAGGAATTGAACGTTCCGATACGAATCAAGGGGCACGAGCTGTATGTGACTGCCAGCGTCGGCGCGAGCTTTGCGCCGGAGGACGGAGCGGTTGCCGATACGCTCATCCGACAAACAGAAATTGCCATGTATCAGGCCAAGTCCCAGGGCGGTTGCCGCCTGCAGTTCTGGCAGCCAGCCATGCAAGAGGCCTTTGCCGGACGCATCCAGATTGAGACCGACTTGCGCCGCGCCTTGGCCAATGACGAGTTCGTGCTTTTCTACCAGCCGCAAGTTGACACGGTTAGTGGCGCAATCAAGGGGTTTGAGGCGTTGATTCGCTGGTGGCATCCCGATCGCGGGCTGGTTTTGCCCAATGCCTTCGTGCCTATTGCGGAAGAAACCGGCATTATCGTGCCCATAGGCGAATGGGTCCTGCGGGAAGCAGCGGCGCAACAGGCCGTGTGGCGCAAGAATGGCCTGCCCCCGGTCAGGGTATCGGTAAACATTTCTCCAAGACAATTGGAAACCCCGGATTTCGTTGGCAGTGTCATGCGTGCGCTTGAGGCCAATCAACTGGAGCCGGGCTCCATTGAGCTTGAAATCACAGAAAACGTATTGATGCGTGATGTGGAGAGCAATGCGGCCAAGCTCACTCAGCTGGCGGAGGCAGGTGTGCTTCTCGCGATCGATGACTTTGGCACGGGCTACAGTTCATTGAAATACCTGAGCCGCTTCCCCATCAATACGCTCAAAATCGACCGTGCATTTGTGAAGAGCCCCGAGCGTGAGGGCATGCCCATTGTAAACGCCATCGTGGGCATGGGCCGCAACCTCAACCTGAATGTGATCGCCGAGGGCGTGGAAAACATCGCTCAACTGGAGCAGTTGCGTGTGCTTATGTGCAGCGAAGCCCAGGGCTACCTGTTTGGCATGCCCATGTCAGCGCTTGAAGCAACAAAGCTGCTCGAAGAACAAGTGCACGGACAGGAAGAAGAAATCAAAGCAGGTTAAGCAAGAGTGGGGCTGGATACAATCGGCGACACAAGGGTTTTCAAGAGTTCTGTCCGTATGCTGCCGCTTAGAACGGCGCTTCATCGTGCTAGTGGTTGCCGGGGGGCGCGACGTCGCCACGACTGGCGATATCATCAGTCTTTTGGCTAAAGGTCAGCGCAGTTTTATCCCGACAGGAATTACAGCTTGGGGTGAAAGACTGTCCCTGGGGCAACTCGCGCCCCACAAGAGATTTTGATCCATGACAAACCCATCCCGCAACACGCTTTGCCCATGCGGCAGCGGCAAACGATACAAACATTGTTGTGGCGCCACCTCCGCGTCAGAATCAAATGCAACCACTCAAGGGATTGGTCGCTTGCGACTTGTGCTTGCCGATGCACTTGAACTGCAGAGAGCAGGCCGGAATGAGGAGGCCGCGACATTTTATGAAGCCATACTCGAAACCGAGCCGGATAATCCCGATGCGCACAATATGCTTGTCGTCATTCGGGCTGAGCAATGGCGAATGGTGGAAGCCTTGCGCCATGCGCACAAAGCGGGCGAATTAACGAATTGGAGCCACCCAGACTATTACCACAACTACGCACTTCTCATAGAGTTGGCTTTGGGTAACGCAGAAGCCACCAACTTCAAACAAACGCGTACGCGCTATTTGGAAACCCTTGAAACGCCGCCCATGCGGCCGGCCGTTACCCCCACGATCAGCATACTGTTTTT
>JAHENE010000123.1 GCA_024643305.1 Thiobacillaceae bacterium
GGGACTGATACGCGGCCTGACTACGCGGCCGCCAGCCTCGGTCGGTGGAGCGCCGATCAAGGCCCAGGTGATCCACTTCATCAACAAGCCCATGCCCGGCGGCCTGCCGAAAAAGACTTCGCGCGCCCTGCTCGGGCTGGAAGATCCGCGCATCGTGCCTGTCATCCGCAACCCGGCCAAAATCAGCGAAGATTCCGATGCGGTGTTCTACTTTCCGGGCTGCGGTTCGGAACGGCTTTTTTCGCAGGTTGGACTTGCCACTCAGGCCATGCTCTATGAACTGGGCGCGCAAACTGTGCTGCCGCCCGGCTATTTGTGCTGCGGCTATCCACAAACAGCCGGCGGCCGCGCCGATCTGGGCGATGCCATCACCACCGACAACCGCGTGCTATTCCATCGCGTAGCCAATACGCTCAATTACCTGGACATCAAGACTGTCATCGTGTCCTGCGGCACCTGCATGGACCAGCTGCTTAAATACCAGTTCGAAAAGATTTTCCCCGGCTGCCGCCTGCTTGATATCCACGAGTATCTGATGGAGAAGGGTGTGAAGCTTGAGGGTGTGGCGGGCGAGAAATTCCTCTATCACGACCCCTGCCACACGCCGATGAAGACGCATGCGCCCATCAAGGTGGCAAGCTCTCTCATGGGCCAGGAGGTATTGCTCTCCGACCGTTGCTGCGGTGAATCCGGGACGCTGGCCGTCACCCGTCCCGACATCTCCACGCAGATCCGCTTCCGCAAACAGGAAGAACTGGAGAAGGGCAAAACCGCACTGGGTGAAGGCCAAATCAAAATCCTTACTTCATGCCCTTCGTGCCTGCAAGGCCTGTCGCGCTACCGGGACGACACCGGCATTGAGACTGACTACATCGTGGTGGAGCTGGCGAAGAAACTGCTGGGGCCAGACTGGATGTCCAACTACGTTGCCCACGCCAACGCCGGCGGCATCGAGCGCGTACTGTTATGAGTTGCCCGCTTTGCGAAATGCAAGGCGGTGAAGTGCTCTGGCAGGATGATTTCTGCCGCATTATCCTGGTAACCGACACGCCGGACTATCCCGGTTTCTGCCGCGTCATCCTCAATCACCACGCGAAAGAGATGACCGATCTCACCCCACAAGACCGCACCCGTCTCATGGAGGCGGTGTGGAAAACCGAGCAGGCAGTCCGCGACACCATGCAACCTGACAAGATCAATCTCGCCTCGCTCGGCAACGTCGTGCCGCACCTGCATTGGCATGTCATCCCGCGCTTCCAGAATGACCGGCACTTCCCCAATCCGATCTGGGGAGAAGCCAAACGCGAGACCGGCAGAACTCCTCTACCCATGCTCGCAGAGTCGCTTCGCATCGCTTTGCAGTCCATCTCCTGAGCCCGCGCGACTCCAATCGAACAAAACCCTTAATATTCAAGTGATTTTCGCCGTAATCAATGAATTAAAAGGCGTCACAACATAATGGAGGAGACAGGGTTGAGGCAGGTTGCCAGAGCCATGTGCGCGTAAGAATCATGGGGCCACTCAGAAAATTCATTGGTATTGGCACCCGGATTGCAGCGGGGTTTGTGGTGATGCTCGTCCTGATGGCAAGCCTTGCCGTCATCGGCTTGCGCCATATATCCGAGACCAACGCCCGCCTCAAGGGCATTGTTGAAAACAACAACGTCAAGACCGAGCTCGCAAACACCATGCAAAATGCGCTGCGCGAACGCGCACTGAGCATGCACGTGCTTTCAGTCATGAATGACCCTTTCGACAGGGATATCGAGGTGCAACGCTTCAATTCCATGGGTGCGATCTACGTTAATGCCCGCCAGCGTCTGGAAGAATTGCCATTGAGCAAGGATGAGGACGAGATACTCAGTCGAATCCGAGTGCTTACCCGCCAAGCCCAGCCGGAAGTACAGGCCGTGGTGGACATGGCGCAGACAACAAACAGCTCGGAAGAGATGTTTGACAGGATACGCAAGTTCGCTATCCCCAGACAGCGTGAAATCGCGGATCAGGTAAACGTACTCATCCGCCTGCAGCAAGAACTGACCGCCCAGGCGGTAAAAAGCGCAGAAGCTTCCTACAGGGAAGTGAAAGAACTGATGTTTCTTCTGGGTACCTCTGCCCTGACCATCGGCTTGATCATTACGATTTTCGTAAGTCTCCGCGTCAGCCGCCAGGCGAAACAGCTTGCCACCCAGGCGCTTTACGATCCGCTCACCAGTCTGCCCAACCGCAATCTTTTGCAGGACCGCCTCGAACAGGCCATTGCACAATCCCGGCGAAACAAGCATCCATTTGGCATCGCATTGATGGACCTCGACCGCTTCAAGGAAGTAAACGATACGCTGGGCCATGACGTAGGCGACGTATTGCTGACCGAGGTCGGCCTCAGGCTCAAGCAGGTGGTGCGCGAAGAAGACACCGTGGCGCGCATGGGCGGCGATGAGTTTGTTGTCGTATTGCACAGCTTCTCGGAAACCGATGTATCCAAATTCGCCGAGAAGATACTCGCCGTCATGGAAGCACCCTTCATCTGGAACGAGCAGAACATCGACCTTGGCGTCAGCATCGGGTTTTCACTGTTTCCGATGCACGCGACGGACGCCGGTTCCCTCGTCCGCTATGCCGATATCGCAATGTATGCGGCCAAGCGTTCTGATCAGGGATACGCGCTCTATACCCGGGACCAGGAACTTGTCCAGCTTAGCGACCTTACGTTGAAGGGCGAACTGCGCGAAGCCATCCAGATGAACCGCTTGACATTGCATTACCAACCGATCATCGATCATCTCAGCAATCGTATTATCGGTCTTGAAGCCCTGGCACGATGGGAACATCCAGAGCGCGGGATGCTGTCTCCCGACACATTCATTCCCATTGTGGAAGAGGCAGGTCTGATAGGCCCATTCACTGAATGGCTGCTAAGAGTGTCGTTGAACCATCTTGCCGAGTTGCATGAGCAAGGCTACCGCTTGACCATGGCGGTCAATCTCTCCGCCCGGAGCCTGCATGACCTTGAACTGCCCGGAATGGTGGCCAGCCAGCTCGTGGAAAGCAAAATGCAGGCGAAATATCTCACGCTGGAAATCACCGAAAGCGCCGTCATGTCCAACCTCCGCGACGGCCTGGAAATACTGACCACGCTTGACCGCATGGGCATTACGCTCGCCATTGACGATTTCGGCACAGGCTATTCCTCATTGACCCAACTCAAGCAACTGCCGGTAGACAAAATCAAGATCGACAAATCCTTCGTCATGGATATGGAGAAAAACGAGAACGACGCTGTCATTGTCCGCTCCACGATTGAGCTTGCCCACAACCTCGGCCTGAAGGTCTCTGCCGAGGGTGTGGAAACACGCGAGGCGTGGGACATGCTCACGTTGCTTGGCTGTGATTTTTCTCAAGGCTATTACATGGGCCGCCCAATTCCGGCTGATCGCCTGTTCGATTGGCTGGCGGCTTCCTCATGGTCTACAGGCAGGGCAGAGCCGCGGCCGGAAGCAAAGGTTTTAGGTTGATTTTTCCAGCGCCTCCCAGCGCTCCAACAATTCCAGCAATTCCATTTCGATCCCTTCCAGCCGTGCATTCATGGCAGTAACCTCATTCCCGATCTCAAGGTAGGATTGGGGATCAGCAAGCCGGCTCTGCAATGTCGTCTGCTCCAGCTCCAGCGCTTTTATCTTCTCCGGCATGGCATCCAGTTCGCGCTGTTCCCTGTAACTGAGCTTGCGTTTTTCCCTGCGTGTTGGCACCGCCTTGGCGGCAGCCCTGGTTTCTGCCGCTTCAAGCGCGCTGCGCGCCGAACGTTCGCGCTTCCAGTCTTCGTAACCTCCGGCAACGGTAATCAGCTTCCCATCGCCTTCGAAGGCAATTGAGGTGGTGGCAACATTGTCGAGAAACGCACGATCGTGTGATACCAGAATCACCGTACCGGTGTAGTCCTGCAGCAGCTGTTCCAGCAGCTCAAGGGTATCGATGTCGAGATCGTTGGTGGGTTCGTCAAGGACCAGCACATTTGCGGGCCGTGCAAACAGCCGCGCCAGCAGCAAGCGGTTGCGTTCTCCGCCTGACAGAGCCGAGACCCTGGCCCGCGCCCGCTCCGGCGGAAACAGGAAATCTTCCAGATAGCCGATTACATGGGTTTTGCGCCCGCCGATTTCCACAAAATCGGAGCCTGGCGAAATGGTATCGGCCAGCGTTGCGTCCTCATCCAGCACGTTGCGAAACTGGTCAAAATAGGCAACCTGCTGGTTGGTGCCACGCTTGACCGTGCCGCTATCGGGTTTGAGTTCGCCCAGAATCAGCTTTATCAGCGTGGTCTTGCCTGCGCCATTGGGGCCAAGCAGGCCGATCTTGTCGCCGCGCAGGATGGTGGCGGAAAAATCACGGATAAGGGTACGCCCGGGGATCGAGTAGTTGACGTCGACGAGTTCAGCCACCAGCTTCCCGGACCGATCCCCGACATCCAGCTGAAACCCAACCTGGCCGAGTTGGTCCCGTCGCGCCGAACGTTGGCGACGCAACTCCTCAAGCCTTCGCACGCGCCCTTCGTTTCGGGTACGGCGCGCTTCGATGCCCTTGCGTATCCAGACCTCTTCCTGTTTCCAGAATTTGTCGAACTTGCGGCTTTGCGCCGCTTCAACCTCAAGTTGGTCGGCTTTCTTTGTTTGATAGGCGCTGAAGTTTCCGGCGTATTCGCGCAACTGTCCGCGATCAAGTTCGACGATGCGGTTCGCCACTGCATCGAGGAAGCGCCGGTCATGGGTGATGAAGAACAGGCCACCTGGGAAATCCCTGAGCAGGGTTTCCATCCATTCGATGGCGGCAAAATCCAGATGGTTGGTGGGTTCATCCAGCAACAACAGCTCTGGGTCGCCGGCCAGCGCACGCGCAAGCGCCACGCGTTTTTTCTGGCCGCCTGAAAGATTTTCCACCAGCGCGTCCGCCGGCAGATCCAGACGTGCAAGCACTTCCTCGACTTTCTTGTTCAGACGCCAGGCGTCTTGCGCTTCGAGTTCATGGGTCAGCTGCGCCAGCTCCTCATGCGCCGACTCGTCGCCTTCTGCCATGCGGTGCACCACTGCGTGATAGGCGTTAATCAGCGCTTGCGCTTTGCCCACCCCCTCCGCCACCGCCTCGAACACGCTGTGTCCCGGCACGAATTGCGGTTCTTGCGGCACATGGGACAAGCGCAAGCCAGGTTTGTTCCAGACCTCGCCCGCATCGGCTTTGATTTCGCCGGCAAGAATTTTCATCAGACTGGACTTGCCTGTGCCATTACGGCCAATCAGGCCGATACGCTCGCCGCTATCAATGACGAGGGAAGCAGCGTCAAGCAAGGGCCAATGGCCGTAGGCAAGTTCAAGTTTGTCGAGGATGGCTAAAGGCATAGGTGATTTACACAGAGGGAACAAAGGTGGCAGAGGAAAACCGTATTAGGTATGCCTTCCTCCATTTACTCTGTTGCCTCTGGGTGAGAAGCGGTGTTTGGAAGACCGCTATTTTACGAGACTCAGCCGCGGTTTCTGGTCTTCTGTTTCTGAGGGAATCAGGCGTGCCGCCGGAAAAACAGCGGAAAAAGTGCTGCCTTTGCCCGGCGTGCTCTGGATTTCGAGCCTGGCCTGATGCCTGGTGAGAATGTGTTTGACGATGGCGAGCCCCAGACCGGTGCCGCCGGTTTCGCGCGAACGCGAACGGTCCACGCGATAAAAGCGTTCTGTCAGACGCGGGATATGCTCAGATGCAATACCTTCTCCGGTGTCGGTAACCGAAAACACCGCCTGGCCGTCCTGTTCATGCCAGCTCAGGGCAATCTGACCGCCCTCGGGCGTGTAGCGCACGGCATTTGAAACGAGGTTGGAAAATGCACTTTGCAGTTCCTGCAGGCTGCCTGCAAGCCAGGCTTGAGAATCGATCTCCAGTTTTACGGTATGACGACCGCGGCTTAGGGACTCTGCCTCCCGCGCCAGCTCGCGCATCAGTTCGGGCATTTGTACCTGTTCTTCGGCAACCGTATTGCCCGATGATTCCAGCCGGGATAGCGTCAGCAGGTCATCAAGCAGCCGTTGCATGCGCTTGGTGTGGTTGAACATGATCCCGAAATAATGCTTGAGGTCGGCATCTGCCGGCTTCTCCATGTCGCTTAAGGTCTCGACAAATCCGCCCACCACAGTGAGGGGCGTGCGCAACTCGTGTGAAACATTGGCGA
>JAHENE010000124.1 GCA_024643305.1 Thiobacillaceae bacterium
GACGTACAACCAGAATCAGAACGATCAGGGAACCACCAATCTTGTCAGCCAGTCCCTGGCTGGAGGGGTCACCTACTTGCCAAGGACGGACACGGAAACCAGCCTTAACATTCGGGTGGACCAGAGCGATGCCAACCAGTATTCGGTGCGCTCGAATGTTCTGGATGGCTCTATTCGTTACAAGCGCCCCCTGTGGCTCGGCAACCTGCAATTAAGCTATGGCGCGAGATACGAGCAGCGCGACCAGCAGGCCTCGAATCCGCTTGTCAGCGTTCTCGATGAGCCGCAAACCCTGACCGGCACCAATCAGGTCCCACTGAACAATCTACACGTGGTGACCGGAAGCGTGGTCGTGACCAACCAGACCCAAACGCAGACCTACATCGAGAACGTGGACTACCTTCTCGTCGTTGTGGGCTATCAAACCCGCGTGCAACGGCTGGCCAGCGGGAGCATACTTGATGGGGAATCTGTACTGGTGGACTACGTCTACGACATCGGTGGTACGTACGCGTCCAGCCAGCTCGACCAGACGCTCAGCCTAAACTGGAACATTGCACGCAACATAGACGCCTACTTTCGCTGGTTCGACTCCTCATCCGACATTACCTCGGGCGTACCCACTTTCCAGTTGAACCAGGTTCGGGATGTATTGCTGGGCATGCGGGCGGAAACGCCGCTCAGACTTGGCTTCTCGCTGGGCGGAAGCTACGAGATTGAAGACAGGCAAGAGACGATTTCTCCTTTCAAACGTCAGGCGGGTGACATTTTTCTGCAAACAACCGAGCCTTTATTCAGCCTGGTCAATCTGCGCCTAACAGGACGACGCACTCTTGTTACATACGATTTGTCCCCGCAGGATGTGGATCTGACAGGTTATGAATTGCGCTTGTGGGCGCGGCGCTACGGAATTGACCTGTCCGCGGTGGCAAGTTACGAACAGGATGTGGGCGGCCCAATTGACCGAAGCCGTCGGGATGCTTCGCTGAATGCCGTTTGGCGAGAACGCAAGGTTACGGTGACAGCATCAGTTATCAACTCACATGAATTGCAGGGCAGCTACACGCGAGATCACAACATGTTCAGACTGACAGCAAGGCGGGACTTCTGATCATGAAGGCATTCCGGAGATTTTTGCTTTTGACTCTAACCATGGTGCCGCTGTCTAGTTGCACAGCACCGGTCCACGAAAAGGCCGAACTCCCTGCGCTGGTTTGGCCCGCCTCTCCCGAGCCGCCTCGTATTGTTTATGTCCGGTCGTTTTCTAAACCAGACGACCTTGGCATCAGCAAAACTTTTTTCCAGCGCCTGCGCGATCTCGTTTTCGGGGCAGAAGAATCCCACATGGTGCGCCCGATTGCCGTGACGGAATCAGGCGGGGCCCTCTACGTTGCCGATCCGGGCGCCAGAGGCGTCCACCGCTTTGACAAGGTCAAGGGGGACTACGATCTGATTCAGGGGTTGAAGGAGACGCCGCTACCTTCACCAGTGGGGCTCGCGCGAGGCGCCGATGGCGAGATTTATCTCACCGATTCAAAACTGGCACAGGTGCTGGTCATCCGCCGCGGCGAAAAAGTCGCCACGCCGCTCGAACTGGAAGGAGAATTGCTGCAGCCGACCGGACTGGCCTTCGATACCTCGTCCAAGCAGTTGTACGTAGTGGACACCAAGGCAAACCGGATTCAGGTGTACAACGCACAGGGCGGCCTGGTCAGAAGCATAGGCAAGCGCGGCACAGGGCCGGGCGAATTCAATTATCCGACCCTGTTGTGGCTGACGCCGCAAGGCCGGCTGTATATCACGGACTCCCTCAATTTTCGCGTGCAGATACTTGACCGGGAGGGACGCTTCGTCGCCACGTTCGGGCACGTGGGCGACGGCACGGGTGATGCGGCGCGACAAAAGGGAGTCGCCACCGATCACCACGGCCATGTCTATGTCGTCGATTCCCTGTTTCATGCCGTTCAGGTCTTTGACGAGAATGGGCGCTACCTGCTAACCGTCGGCGCCCAGGGACAGGGCCGGGGCGAATTCTGGCTACCGGTTGGAATCTCCATCGATGACTATGACAATATTTACATTGCAGATACCTACAACCAGCGTGTGCAAGTGCTTCGTTATTTGGGAGACGAGTCATGAAGATGCTTCGTCCGTTTACTCGTGTGGTCTTTCCGGCGGTTTTGGCCCTGCTCATGCCTACGCCTCTCATGCAAACATCGATGGCCGACATCACGGCCACCAAACACAATCTTTCTGTCAGCGGCCCCGGCACGGTTCGGGCCAGCACTGAAACGCAAATTTGCATTTTTTGCCACGCGCCACACAACTCAACACCCAGCGCACCTCTCTGGAATCGACGTGACCCGGGATCGAACTACATACCCTATTCGAGTTCCACTGCCCATGCGAATCCCGGGCAACCCAATGGTGCATCACTGTCTTGTCTCAGTTGCCATGACGGCACCATCGCCCTTGGCGACCTGGTCAGCCGCAGTTCCCCTGTGCCCCTGGCCGGCGGTGTGAGCACCTTGCCGGTTGGCACAAGCAACCTGGGTACCGATCTGTCCGACGATCATCCTGTTTCCTTTAGCTATACATCAACACTTTCTGCCCAGCACGCTGGAGAACTTGTCGATCCTGCCCTGCTCGTGGGCAAGGTAAGGCTGGACACCTCGGGGCGCATGCAGTGCACCGCTTGCCACGACCCCCACGACAACATCAATGGAAAGTTCCTGGTCATGGCAAACACCGAATCTGCACTATGTGTGACTTGCCATCTTAAAAACGGCTGGAGCACCAGCAGCCACAGGCTTTCCAGTTCCACCTGGAACGGCAGCGGCCTCAATCCCTGGCTGCACACCAGTGCAACAACCGTCTCCGGCAACGCTTGTGAGAACTGCCATCGCCCCCACTCCGCCGGTGGCAGGAAGTGGCTGCTCAACTATCAGACCGAGGAAACCAATTGCTTTACCTGCCATAACGGCAATGTCGCCAGCAAGAACATCGAGACCGAGTTCACTGCAAAACCCTCGATCCATCCCGTTGCTCTGAACACCGGTGTGCACGATGCCGCCGAGCCTTCCGTCGTGCCGACGCGGCATGTCGAGTGCGCGGACTGCCACAACTCGCATGCAACGAATTCCTCTACTGGCGCGTTACCCGGCTCGCTGGCAGGTGTACGAGGCATCTCCATCAGCGGGACGGACGTGGGCCAAATCACTTCCGAATACCAGCTCTGTTTCCGTTGCCATGCTGACAGCACGAGCAAGCCCGCACCGCGTACGACCCGCCAGATCGCCCAGACCAACACCCGCCTGGAGTTCGATACCATCAATCCCTCATACCATCCCGTTGCGGGACCGGGCAAAAACACCAACGTGCCCAGCCTGTTGTCGCCCTGGACTATCACCAGTGTCATGAAATGCTCGGATTGCCACAATAACAACGCCGGGCCAGGTGCGGGCGGCAACGTCCCCAAGGGGCCACATGGTTCAACTTATGCACCGCTACTGGAACGAAATTACGTCACTGTCGACAACACGCCCGAAAGCGCTTCCAACTATGCGCTTTGCTACAAGTGCCACAACCGTTCGACCCTTCTATCCGATACTCATCCGTTCAAGGATCACGGAAAGCACATCACCGAATACAGAACACCGTGCAATGTCTGCCACGACCCTCACGGCATCAGTGCCACGCAGGGCAACAGCACCAATAACAGTAAGCTGATCAATTTTGACACCTCTGTGGTAACACCAACTACAGGTGGTGTGCTGAAATTTGTTTCGACAGGGACGAGTCATGGCAGCTGTTATCTCACCTGCCACGGCGCCACTCACAACCCGAGGTCTTACTGAGGGGATTGATGATCTTGCGAAGCATTTTCTTCCCAACTTCTTGGTTGCTGCCGATCTATGCCCAGTTTTCCCCCAATTTGGCAGAAGAGCACAGCATTGCTGAAATGGGGGATGTCCAAAAAATCTGTTTCATGTGGACAGATCCCTATCGGAACAAGTTTTCCGGAGAAACATGAAGGCCTGAGCGTTAATTAATACAGTCGATAATTTGAACCCCTATCGAGGGGCGCACAGTGTTGCCACGTATGTCCGCAGGCCGGACGATCTGGTCATTTCTTTGGAGGGGTTGACGTGGGCGCGTTAAAGCGCTGGCGCATTTGTTCCCACCACTGCTGCATCATGCCGGGACCGTAGCCCTGCTGGTGCATATATTCCTATCTCTGCTGCCATTGCTCCGGGGGCATCTGTTGTTGCCACATCATGTTCGGGCCATACCCATAGCCGGGCCCCGGAGCAGCCATGGCAGCCATCGATGTGCAGCCGAAAGCTGAGATCAGGGCGATACGGGTCCGTAAGTTCATGTCTGGCTCCTTGGTAAAGGTAGGTGGAATTCCGGCAGCCAAGACCTGTGAAGGCATGTTCCGAAAATTCATGTTAGATCGCCCAGCGGCCAATAAAAGAGCGCAGTCGCTAGTGCAAATGCTGTGATAACTTGGCTTTTGGCTAGGACTTTTGATGCAGGAAGCGTTCGGCCATGGCCTTGTACAGGGGCTCATGGCAGACGATGCGCGATATGCCGTTGGCGATGAGGGCGGTTGCCATCAGAGGCAGGACGAGCTCGTGGTTGTTTGTCATTTCCATGACAATGATGAAGGTGGTGAGCGGCGCCTGCGTAACGCCTGAGAAGTAGGCGACCATGCCAAGGACGATTACGGTGTTGGCCGGCACAAATAATATGAGATGTGACAGGCTGGTGCCAAATCCCGCTCCGATGGCAAGCGATGGCGCGAATATCCCGCCCGGGATGCCGCTCAAATAAGAAACCAGGGTTGCCAGAAACTTGAGCAGGCCGTAACCCATATATCCCACGTCCCCGTTTGCCACGATATCGCGCACTTCTTCATAGCCCGTGCCATAGGTGTGGTGGCCGGACAGGATGCCCAACAGAGCCAGCACGATCCCGCACCCTGCTGCGAAGGCGACAGGGCGCGATTGCATCCACTGGCCGAATGCGCCTCCCCAGCCTGCTCCTGCGCTGATCAGAAGGCGAGAGAACAGACCGCCGGCAAGACCGCCTATTAGGCTGCAGATGAGCACTGCCGCCCAGCCGCCAGCAGAGCCCAACGATGTCGATATCGTGCCGAAATAAGTGTAGTTGCCCAGGATGGCATTCGAAGCCAGGCCGGCAAAGATGATTCCAGTGAGTACAAGACCGTTAGTACGCTGTTCGAATGAACGGGAAAGTTCCTCGATGGCGAAGGCGATTCCGGCAAGCGGCGTGTTGAATGCCGCAGCAACCCCGGCGGCACCACCGACGATGATCAGCCCGCGCATTTGATTTGGTTGGGTGAAATGGGTAAACCGGCGCAGCGAATACATGATCGATGCGCCGATCTGCACGGTGGGGCCTTCGCGTCCAACCGAGGCGCCACAGCACAGCGCCAGGAAGGTGACTGCCATTTTGCCGATGGCGATGCGCAGTGACAACAGTCCGCTCAGGCGCTTTTCGTCTTCAATCTGTAAGGCCGCAATGGTTTGAGGAATACCGCTGCCCTGCGATCCCGGGAAAAATTTTATTGATAGCCAAACGCACAGGGCCAGCCCGGCAGGCATGACTACAAATGCGAGCCAGGGAGATATGGAAAGCATCCAGTGAAAGTACTTGTATCCCAGTTGTGCAGCTAGGGCAAACAGGACTGCGGCCACGCCGACAATGATTGCACCGCCCCAGAACACCAGGCGCAGCAGCCATTCCTGTGGGGACAGCAGTTTTTTCAGATAGGGACGGTCGATCATCGGGGAACCATCTAGACCTGCTGGCAGGTCAGTTGCCTGTTTCCCGACATTATATAGACAGCAGGTGTATCAGCCCAATAAGCGATTCGATGATTCCATCAGGCCTTGATCATGAAGTTGCGCATCATGCCTATGTCTTCGTGTTCGAGGTTGTGGCAGTGGTAAAGAAATATGCCGGGATAACCGTCGAAGCGCATCAATACCCGCACCCGTTCGCCTGGCATGACCAGCACAGTGTCCTTCCAGCCTTCATTGATGTAACCCTCGCTCACACTGCGCCATGCACCTTCCATGGACGGGTGCACGCGCCGGTCGATGACTTGAAACTGTACGCCATGCACATGCAG
>JAHENE010000125.1 GCA_024643305.1 Thiobacillaceae bacterium
CCTTCATTTGAACGCTTGCCTTGGACTGGCAAGCGCTTCTGCTGAACAACCCGGAAATCACTGACCGTAAAATTTCTGCCGCACTAAGGAGCTTGATGGCCGTTGACGAGCGGCAAAAATAAATCTCTGGCAGCCGCGCCGACTTTTAGTGAGTTTTTACACAGTCTGGGCCGTAAGCTGCCGTCGGTTGGATGTGGCAATCAAACTCACTGCGTGACCGAATTGTCCTGACTCTGCGCCTGTTCTTCGCGCCCCATGTTGCGCAGACCATCCAGGGCCTGGCTCAGTGCGTTGTGGTGCGACTCTCTCGGATACACCAGATAAGCCGGAAGCTTGAACAAGGGGCTGTCTGGTACACGCATGAGTTTTCCGCTTTTGAGGTGCTGGCGCACCATTCGCAGCGGAAAGTATCCAGAACCTCCGTAAGCCAACACCTGTTGCACCCCCAGCCAACCGATGTTGGCCGTCAGCGCAGGAGAGGCGACATCCGGGTAGTGTTCGCTGAATTTCGCATCAAACTCCGGCCCCCAGCCGATGTGGATGTAGCCTTCGTCGGGCCAGCCGCGATCCAGCGAGGTGGTCACCAGCAGCAAGGTTTCGTCGAACAGGTGTTCGATGACCAGCCCCGGACGCGATACCGGCGTGTACATGGCGCCGATGTCCACGGTGCCTTCGATCAGGCCCTGCATGATGTCGGCTTCAAAACCGATTTCCAGCCGGAGCGAAACATCCGGCTCTGTTTTTCGCATCCAGTCCACCCAGTACGGCAGGAATCCTTCCCACAGCGCAATGCGCGCGCTCAAAGTCAGCACGTCACGATAGCCTTGCGGCAGGCCGACATCGTGGCGTGCCTGTTCCAACGTGCGCACCAGATTCTTGGCGTGGTTGAGGAAGCGCTTGCCGGCAGGAGTCAGTTCGGCGCCATTGCGGCCACGCTGAAACAGCCGCCCGCCCAGCACGCTCTCCAGTGTCTGGATGCGGGCGCTGACGGTGGATTGGGTGACATGCAGTCGGTTGGCCGCCGCGACGAAATTGCCGGTGGCGGCGACGGAAAGAAAGGTGCGGGCGAGTTCTATGTCCATACTTTTATCGAATTATTCGATATTAAATAGCAATTTTTATCGTTTTTCAAATAAATTACATAGGCATAAACTTTAGCTTACTTGAATACAAGGGGATTCTCATGAACGCTCCCTCCACCTTGAACACCCTGATGCCGGCACGCGATGCCGAGGGTTATCTGATCGAACCGGGCGACTGGGACGAGGAAGTTGCCAAAGCTCTGGCCGCTGAAGAAGATATCCAACTCAGCGACGATCACTGGGACATCATCCGTTTCATGCGCGAATACCATGAAGAACATCAAGTCGCGGCCGATGCCCGATTTGTCATCAAGCACCTGGAGCAACGCTTGGGCAAGGAAGCTCGCAAGAAACTGTTCGAGTTGTTCCCTTACGGCCACGTCAAACAAACCTGCAAAATTGCCGGCATGAAGCGTCCTCGCGCCTGGAGTACGGGTTAGGAAACCCGCCAGGCCAATAAATAAATGAAATAGCGGAGAGGAAACACAATGGCACGCAGACTGGCTTACTCGGTCTCAGAACGAGAGCAATGGATTTCAGGCGCAGGCGGGGTGCTTGGCATACTGCTGGTTTGGTGGATCAGTTCGCTTGTGCTTGATAAACAGGCAGCCGTTCTGGTGGCCACTTCGATGGGATCGACTGCGGTCTTGTTGTTTGCGGCCCCGCATGGCCCCATGTCGCAGCCTTGGCCGCTGATAGGAGGCCATCTGATTTCCGCTTTGGTCGGTGTTGCCTGCACGAAGTGGTTTGGCAACAACCTCATGCTGGCCTCGGCCATGGCCGTGGGGGGATCGATTTCCACCATGTATTTTCTGCGCTGCCTGCACCCGCCCGGCGGCGCAACAGCACTCGGCGCCGTGCTCGGGGGCGCGCCAGTGCATGCGCTGGGTTATGGTTTTGTATTAAGCCCGATCCTTCTGAACTCGGTGGTTATTTTTGTTGCAGCGGTTGCGTTCAACTACCCATTTGCCTGGCGGCGGTATCCGCAGGCGTGGTGCAAGGCAAATCCCCAGGAAGAAAAAGCCATGATTCCGCACAGCCATCTTGTGTATGCCCTATCGCAAATCGACACTTTTGTGGACATCACCGAAAGCGATTTGCAGCGCATTTATTACCTAGCCATGAACGAGGAAACGGCTGCCGCTAAGGCAGACTGACCGAAAACTCGAGCCTTTCCGCTTGCCGTCATTCAATTCCAGCGATTAGACTGGCACAGACCAATTGCTGCGAGAGAACTCATAGTTACCGGCTATGACCCTGACCGAACTCAAATACGTATTGGCCGTGGCGCGCGAAAAACATTTCGGCCGCGCAGCCGAAGCCTGCTTCGTATCGCAGCCGACGCTGTCGGTTGCCATAAAAAAGCTGGAGGAAGAACTGGGCGTCAGCCTGTTCGAGCGTGGCGGTGGCGGAGAACTCGGCATCACCCCGGCAGGCAAACGCGTAGCGGAACAGGCGTCACACATCTTCGAACTGGTGGATGGCATCAAGGACTTGGCAGCTGCCGCCAAGGATGATTTGCAGGGACCGATCAGGCTTGGTGCCATCTACACCATTGCCCCCTACCTTTTGCCGGAACTGATTCCGCAGTTGCACGAGCGTGCACCGCAAATGCCCCTGCTGCTTGAGGAAAACTACACCCGCGTGCTGACGGAGAAGCTCAAGAAGGGCGAGCTCGACGCAATGATCATCGCCACGCCGCTGGATGATCCGTCCATTCTGGCTTTGCCGCTGTACGAAGAACCTTTTGTGGTCGCCATCCCCTCTGACCATGCCTGGAAGAAAAAGAAATTCATCACCAGCTCTGAACTGGAGGATGAAAGCATGCTGCTGCTGGGCACCGGCCATTGCTTTCGCGACCAGGTGCTGCAGGTATGTCCGGCGCTCAATCGCTCGGCGCAGGGCGGATTGCAGAAAACCCTGGAAAGTTCGTCGCTGGAAACCATCCGCCACATGGTGGCTTCCGGCATGGGCATCACCGTGCTGCCCTGCACCGCTACGCGGCTGCACTCGCCTGCGGACAGTCTGTTGGCCTACCGGCCTTTCACCAAACCTGCGCCGACCCGCGTAGTGACCCTGGCCTGGCGCAAGAGCTTTCCCCGCCCACGCGCCATTGAAGCCATCCGGCAGGCCACGCTGGCAGCAAAGCTGCCCTGCGTCGATAAGATCCGTCCCGGGCGGCGCTGACTTTTACACAAGGATTTCGCATGTCCGACCTCAACGATCCAAGAGTTTTTTTCGCAGCCGAGCGAACTTTGATGGCATGGAATCGAACAGGCCTAACGCTCATGGCATTCGGCTTCGTTTTGGAACGCTTTGGTCTGTTCCTGCATATGCTCCGTCACAACCCGTCCGGCGTCGGACGAGATTTTTCGTTCTGGATCGGTGTTGCGTTCATCACCCTGGCACTAGTTGTCATCGGGTTTTCCATTGTGCAGTTCCGGCGTGTATTGATAACTTTGAAACCTGTCGAGATCCCGCAGCGCTACTGCACCTGGGGTGGCATCGCCATGAATCTGTCCGTCATGCTGCTTGGCGCGGCCTTGCTGGTATATCTCTTCTCAGAGCTGTAAGCGTCTGACCTTTTATTGGCAAAATCAGTTTGTGCTAATCCGACGCATCTTCCTGGCACTATGATAAACATATGGACTTTGCCGCTCTGATCCAGGCCGCATTCTCGCTTTTCGCCATCGTCGATCCGGTCGGCGTGATCCCGATCTTTCTTTTGGCCACGCGAGGCTTCTCGCGCACGCAATCACACAAAGCCGCCTGGATATCTGCGCTAACCGTCTGGCTGGTGCTGGTGGTATTCACCTTCATAGGTGAGCACTTGCTCAGATTCTTCGGCATTCGCATTGAGGCCTTCTCCGTGGCAGGCGGGCTGCTGTTGCTGATGCTGGCGCTGTCCATGCTGCAGGCGCATGTTAGTCCACTCAGGCAGACGCCGGAGGAAGCGACTGAAGTCGAGGAAAAGGAAGCTGTCGGCGTAGTGCCGCTGGGCATACCGCTCCTGGCCGGGCCGGGAGCAATTACCCATGTCATCGTTGCTGCCAGCGCGGCGCCAGGCGATGTCATGCACCAGGCCGCCCTGCTGATTCCGGTCACCCTGGTGGCGCTGTCAGTCTGGGTTTGCTTTTGGGCAGCGCCTGGTATCGCAAGGCGCCTGGGCAAAACTGGCATCCATGTTGTCACCCGCCTGATGGGGCTGATTATCGCCGCCATCTCGATCGAAATGATCGCGCGCGGCCTGGCCGGGCTGTTCCCCGGGCTTGTAGCCTAGTTTGTTAAAAACTATCATTTAAATTGTAACAATCAATTAGACCTATCGTTTAGCACTCCGTAAAGTTGCATCCGTGGACAGCAGAGGGAATTCAACCCAGCGCTGCCAAGAAATTTCCGCCGATCAAATTTAAAGGAGCAAACGAAATGGCTGTTGATATCAAATCCCCCACCATCCAGAACCTAGAAGCGGCGTTCGCTGGCGAGTGCATGGCCCACGCCAAATACCGCTACTTCGCCAAGATCTGCCGCGCCGTCGGCGACGTGGAAACCGCCAAGGTTTTCGAGGCCACTGCGGACCAGGAAATCCTGCATGCCTTCGGCCATGCCGAACTGTTGTTCGCGCAGGAAACCATGACACCGGAGAAATGTCTGCAGTACGCGATCGATGGCGAAACCCACGAGTACACCGAGATGTATCCCAAGTTCCGCCACGAAGCCATGGCTGAAGGCCACGATGCTGCAGTAAAGGAAATCGATGAACAGATCGCGGAATCGAAGGAGCACGCCGAGATGTTCAAGAACGTGCTTGAAAAAGCAGCCAAGCGCTTTGCCGCACTGGCCAAGGTTGAAGAGAAACACGCAAACCACTACCAGGCTCAGAAAGACCGGATCGCTGCCTGAGCAGCACCAGAACAATTTACTGAATATTGAAAGGAAACATCATGAAAGTTTGGCAATGCATCGTATGCGGCTACATCTATGACGAAACCAAGGGCGACCCCGAGCACGGCGTGACTGCTGGCACCCGCTGGGAAGATGTGCCCGAGTCATGGGAATGCCCGGACTGCGGCGTGTCGAAGGCCGATTTCGAAATGGTTGAAGTGGAAGCTGCCTGAAAACCAGATTGCAACGAAGATTAGAAGGAATGAAGATGAACCCGATCGTCATCATCGGCTCCGGCCTTGCAGGCTATACCGTGCTGCGTGAACTGAGGAAGCGCGACCAGGCCACCCCTGTCACCCTCATCACCTCGGACGATGGGCATTTCTATTCCAAGCCCAATCTGTCCACTGCGCTGGCTGCCGGCAAAACTGCTGAACAATTGGTCAATACGCCAGTTGAGAAAATGGCTGCCGACCTGAACGCACAGGTATTGATACACACCCGCATCACCGCCATCGACACAACCGAAAGGAAAATCCGATGGAATGAAGGAGAAACGGAATACGGCAGGCTGGTGCTGGCATTGGGTGCCGACCCCATTCCGCATGGCTTGACCGGACCGGGCTCCAAGCGCATTCACGCGGTAAACGATTTGCAGGATTACCGTGCCTTTCGTGCAGTGCTCAAGCCTGGCAGCCGCGTCGCCATTCTCGGCGGCGGCTTGATCGGCTCTGAATTCGCCAATGATCTTGTTGCATCCGGCCACAAGGTTGAAGTTGTTCACCTTGGGCTGTGGCCACTGGAAAGACTGACGCCTGAAACGGTGGGACAGGCGCTTGCCTTTGCGCTCGCCGCGCAGGGTGTTACCTGGCATTTCGGCCGTACTGCAAAATCGATAGAACCTGCAGGTGAAAGGGTTCGACTGATGCTGGATAACGGAAGCCAGGTTGAGGCCGACATCGTGCTCTCTGCCATCGGCTTGCGATCAAGAACTCAATTGGCAGCCAGTGCCGGGATCAAAACCAATCGCGGTATTGTCGTGGATAAGGCCCTGCAAACTTCTGCGCCGGACGTCTACGCATTAGGCGACTGTGCCGAAGTGGACGGCCAGGTTTTGCCTTATGTGCTCCCACTCATGCAGCAAGCGCGGGCCCTGGCCGCAACGCTT
>JAHENE010000126.1:0-3778 GCA_024643305.1 Thiobacillaceae bacterium
GAACGAAGCCAATCGTTACAGCAATACCCCCCAAGCACTGGCCGAATACCTGGGGCTGACCAAGGGCACCGTGTCTCAAAGCCTGCTCCTGCTGGCCCGCCGCAGGCTGATTGCTCGCCACGCTGACGAAAAGGACGGCAGACTGGTTCGGCTAACGCTGACGGACAAGGGGAAAGAGGTATTGAAGGAACTGGGGCTGGGCAACGCCTGGCGCGATGCCCTGCAGCAGGCCAGCCCTGCCCGGCTGAGCTCCGCCACCAAAGTATTGAAGGAAGCCTTGGCCACACTCCAAATCAAGAGCGGTCACAAGACTTTCGGCGTCTGCGTCACCTGCCGGCACAATCTGCACATCGGGCCCCGCAGCTACGTTTGCGGGCTGACCAAGGAAAAACTCTCCAGCCGTGAGGTCAGCAAAATCTGTCGGGAGCACAGCCCGGTCGAGGAAAACGTAGTTTAGCGAGGCTGCTCTTTAGCGGGCTCCGGCAGGAAGCCTGCCGGTCCTGCAGAAATTACTTGATGACGGCCCGGGCACGCGCGACAGCAGCCCTTACCTGTTCCGGTGCAGTAGCGCCAATGTGATTGCGGGCGGCAAGCGAACCTTCCAGAGTCAGCACGGCAAACACACCTTCGTCCACAAGCGGGCTGAAAGCCTGCAGTTCGACCAAAGACAGATCCGCCAGATCGCAGCCCTTTCCTTCAGCAGCACGTACGGCACGTGCAACGACCTCATGGGCATCACGGAAGGGCAGTCCTTTCTTCACCAGATAGTCGGCCAGATCGGTGGCTGTGGAAAAACCTTCAGAGGCTGCCTTGCGCATGGCTTCCGGTTTTACCCGCACCCCTTTCAGCATGTCGGCGTATATAGTCAGCGTGTCTACCAAGGTGTCCACAGTATCGAACAAGGGCTCCTTGTCTTCCTGATTGTCCTTGTTGTAGGCCAAAGGCTGGCCTTTCATCAGGGTCAACAACCCCATGAGATGCCCGAATACCCGGCCGGTTTTACCGCGCACCAACTCGGGCACGTCAGGATTCTTCTTCTGCGGCATGATGGATGATCCGGTGCAGAACCGGTCGGCCAGGTCGATGAATCCAAAGCGCGGGCTCATCCACAGGATCAGCTCCTCGGACAACCTCGAAAGATGCATCATGATGAGCGAGGCCGCTGCGCTGAATTCGATGGCGAAATCGCGATCCGATACCGCATCCAGCGAATTCTCGCAGACGCCGTCAAAGCCCAGTTCACGCACCACGAATTCACGGTCAATTGGATAACTGGTGCCGGCCAGGGCGGCAGCGCCCAAGGGCAGCCTGTTCACACGTTTGCGCGCATCGGCAAGCCGCGCATGATCGCGCGCCAGCATTTCGAAGTAGGCCAGCATGTGGTGGCCAAACGTGACCGGCTGAGCCACCTGCAAATGGGTAAAGCCTGGCATGACCGTGCCAGCATGTTCTTCTGCCATATCCAGAAGGGATGCCTGGCAGGCGCGCAGGCCGGATTGAACACGATCAATGGCATCGCGCAGGTACAAGCGCACGTCGGTGGCAATCTGATCGTTGCGCGAACGGCCTGTATGCAAGCGTTTCCCGGCATCGCCAATTTTGGCGGTCAACGCCTTTTCGATGTTGAGATGCACATCCTCAAGCTCGAGCGACCAGCCAAAGCTTCCGCCTCTGATATCCTCCAGAATTTCAGCCATACCGCGTTCAATGGCGGCAAAGTCTTCCTCTGCCAGCACCCCGACATGCCGCAGCATGCGGGCATGCGCCAACGAACCCTTTATATCGAACTCGGCGAGCCGATAATCAAAGGGAATGGAAGCAGTGTAGCGCTTCACCAACTCGTCGACCGGTTCGGAAAAGCGGCCCGACCAGGCTCCTGATTTCTTGTCCATGGGCATTTCTAATGACGCAAAGTAAAAATCATAACAACCCGCCGGGTGTTTTGCCGAATTTCTGCCATCTGGGTACCAGCCTAAGGACCATACTCGCCATTGAGGCGGGCGCCCTGTTTGCTGCAATGGCTGGATCACCCGACATAAACAGCGGCATGTCCCTCTTCGCCGAACGCTCTGTGCTGATCCAGCCAGCGTTATTGTTGAGTTTGCTTGCGCTATGCTTGAGTAGTCCCGCCATGCGCAAACTACCCTATCCTGCCGGGATGGCGGCATTAGTTATGACCGGGATAACCATCACCACCCTGACCGCTTCCATGCTGCACTGGATGCTACCCGAGTCGCAAATGCTGACACCGTTCCAGGCCGCCGCCTTCAGCGCCGCCCTCGGGAGCCTGCTGCTGATTTATTTCCATTTGCGCGGCAAGGCGCTGTCACCCGCCGTCACCGAAGCACGCTTGCAGGCGTTGCAGGCACGCATCCGCCCGCACTTTCTGTTCAATAGCCTGAATGCGGTACTGTCGCTGGTGCGTTCCGATCCCCGCCGGGCGGAACGCGCGCTGGAAGATTTGTCCGAGCTGTTTCGCGCCCTGATGCGCGAAAACCGCGAACTGACCACATTGAAGGACGAGATTGACCTGACCCGGGCCTATCTTGACCTCGAACAATTGCGTTTGGGGGAGCGGCTTTCGGTTGTATGGCATATCGACAAAATGCCGTCTGATGCTTTAATCCCGCCGCTCATCATCCAGCCTTTGGTCGAAAACGCCATTTATCATGGCATCGAACCCTGCCGGGAACCTGGCGAAGTCAGCCTCAATATTTATCGCAGCGGCGATGCAGTACACGTCGTTATACGCAATCCGTACCCTGGAGCCGGCTCTCATCACTCCGGCAACAAGTTGGCCATGGCGAATATCCGCGAACGTCTGGAGCTGCATTTCGACCTGGACGCCACGCTCAAGTCCCAGCTCATGGGCGCCGTATATCAAGTACACATTACCCTGCCCTATACCCGTGCCCCCCAGCCTACCCGCCCCTTTGCGCCTACTCCTCGTGGATGACGAGGCACCTGCGCGCCGCCGGCTGCGCGAGGTGCTGGACGACTGCGCCCGCGAATTGCCCTTGCAGGTGATAGCCGAAGCAGACAATGGCGTGGATGCCCTGGCCTACGCCCAGCGCGAACAGCCGGACGCCGTGCTTCTGGATATCCGCATGCCCGGCATGGACGGTATCGAGGTCGCCCAGCACATGCAAAAGTTGCCCAAGCCGCCTGCCGTGATTTTCACGACAGCTTATGACAGCCATGCCTATCAGGCCTTTGAGGTAAACGCCGTCGACTATTTGATGAAGCCGGTGCGCGCGGAGCGCCTGGCTACAGCACTTGCCAAGGCGAAAAACATCAGCCTCGCCACCCTGGAAACATTGCGCGAAGCCCACCCAAAGGAGCGCAGTCACCTGTCGCTATCGGAAAAAGGCCGCCTGAAACTGGTGCCGGTGGATGAAATCCTGTATTTCAAGGCCGAACTCAAATACGTCACCGTCAAGACCGCCGAGCACGAGTACCTGCTGGAAGAATCACTGATCAAACTTGAAGGTGAGTTTGGCGACAGGTTTCTGCGCATCCACCGCAACTGCCTGGTCGCGCGTGAAAAGATTGACCAAATCGGCAAGAGCCATGGCAGCGAGGAATCCCACTTCATCCGTCTGCGCGGGCTGGATGAGGCACTGCCTGTCAGCCGCCGCCAGTATTCTCAAATCCGCGAGCTGCTTCGTTAAGCGCCGCTATTTCCCGGCCCGTATCTTGTTCAGGCCCTCATTCATGGCATCTTCAATGTAGCCAAAATAATAGTCGGGAATAAGAAACCCCACGATGGGTTTGGATA
>JAHENE010000126.1:3862-6026 GCA_024643305.1 Thiobacillaceae bacterium
CTCCCTGCCCTGAGAGTCCACCACTTTAATCGTCGGCACCATTGCGATTTTTTGGCTGGCGGCATAGGCACCATGGGTGGTCTTTCTGCCATCAAACCCAACCAGCGACCAATCCGATCCCGCTTCAATCTGACGGATGATGACCTTGTCACGATAAGCCGGATCATTCACCATGGGCCCAAGGTATTCTGCCTTCACACGCTCGCAGTAAGGACAGTATGGGCTGGTGAATACCAGCATGATCGGCACCTTGCGTGCCTGCGCATCCCTGGCTTCTGCCTGCAAACTGTCTGTCATGGGAACATCCGCATGTCCCGATGCGGCCAAAGCAGGCAGCGCAATGGCCCATGCTAGAATGCCTGCTATCAGGCGCTTGGTTTTCATTAAGCTTTCCTTCGTATACATGCTGCTTGGACATTTAATGTGCAATAAATTCCAGCCGCGCGGCAGTGTAATTTACTACCAAACCCATGTTTCGTGACCATCCTCTCATCATAGCAACCCGCGAAAGTGCGCTCGCCCTGTGGCAGGCACACCATGTACGTGACCGTCTGATGGCGCTGCACCCCGGCTTAAACGTCGAACTGCTTGGCATGACGACCCAGGGCGACCGTATTCTTGACGTTACCCTCAACAAAATTGGCGGCAAGGGATTGTTCGTCAAGGAACTGGAACAAGCCTTGCAGGACGGTCGCGCAGACCTGGCCGTACACTCCTTGAAGGATGTGCCCATGGTTCTGCCTGATGGATTTGCTCTGGCAGTTATCGGCGAACGCGAAGACCCACGCGATGCGTTTGTGTCCAACCAGTACAGGCAGCTTTCCGAACTGCGGCCAGGCGCGGTAGTAGGCACCTCCAGCCTCCGACGGGAATCGCAGTTGCGGGCACGTTATCCTCACCTTGACATTCAACCCCTGCGCGGCAACGTCAACACACGGCTGCGCAAGCTGGACGAAGGCCAGTACGCAGCCATCATTCTTGCCGCCGCAGGCCTGAAACGACTCGGTTTTGAGGATCGCATAGCAGCTTTGCTGGAACCGGAGCAAAGCCTTCCTGCCGCCGGCCAGGGTGCATTGGGTATTGAAATCCGCACGGGTCGCGAAGACCTCGAGGCCCTTCTGGCGCCTCTGCATCACCCTGAAACCGCAGCTTGTGTTCGCGCCGAACGCGAGGTCAGCCGTCAGCTGGGTGGCAGTTGCCAAGTACCGCTGGGCGCCTTTGCCATCGTACGCGAGGGCAAGCTCTACCTGCGTGGTTTTGTTGCCACGCCTGATGGCAAAAGCTTTTTGCACGCGGAAGCCGAGGGAAATATGGAGACGCCTGAAGTGCTGGGCCAGCAACTCGCCCAAAACCTGCGCGAGCAAGGCGCGGACGCCATTCTCACAAATCTTGGCGCGTGAATACTTCGGCGTCTCTTTCCGGCAAAACCATCCTGGTTACCCGCCCTCTTGATCAGTCGAAAGGCTTAATCGAATTGATCCGCGCTTCCGGCGGTGTACCCGTTGCATTTCCCGCCATCGAAATAAAGCCGCCCACCAATACAGAGCGCCTCGAAGGTTTGCTGAACCGTCTGGACCAATTCGATCTGGCCATTTTCATCAGTCCAACCGCAGTTGCCCGCGCCTGGGATCGCATCGCTTCCTCCCGAGTCTGGCCGAAAGCCCTCAAGGTGGCGGCAGTCGGCCAGGGCAGCTTGCGTGCATTGAACGAGCGCGGACTTACCGACGTCATCGCACCGTCAGGCCAATCTGACAGTGAGGCCCTGCTGGCCATGCCCGCACTCCTGGATATGGCGGGTAAGCACGTTTTGATTTTTCGCGGCGAAGGCGGACGGGAACTGCTGGAACAAACCCTCGTTCAGCGCGGTGCACAGGTGGAATATGCGGAATGCTACCGGCGCGCCAAACCTGATGCAGACATTGCACCGCTTCTGCAACTGCACAGAAATTTCTCCGCCATCGTCATCACCAGCCGTGAGGGCCTGTCCAATTTCCGCGAGATGCTGGGATCGGCGTGGCCGGAATTCAGGACACTGCCGGTTTTCGTGCCGCACGAACGCATCGCCGCTGCTTGTCACGATGCAGGCATGGATAATGTCCATATTACCCACGGCGGAGATGCCGATATGACTCAAGCTATGATTAAATTCTTCCAGCCATGAACG
>JAHENE010000002.1 GCA_024643305.1 Thiobacillaceae bacterium
AGGATTTTCCCATCATGCGCCACTGGTACATCGTGCACCGCACCGACAAACGCTTGTCGCCCGTGGCGCAGGCATTCAAGGCTTTCGTGCTGGGGCAGGCGCATGGCTGAAGCGCGCACCCAGGAATTGCTGCGTTCCGTTTTTGGCCACGACAGCTTCAGGCCACATCAGGAGGAGATCGTCTCGCATTTCGTCAGCGGCGGCGATGCACTGGTCATCATGCCCACCGGCGGCGGCAAGTCGCTGTGCTATCAGTTGCCGGCGCTGGTTCGCGATGGCGTGGGCATCGTGGTGTCGCCGCTGATCGCGCTCATGCACGATCAGGTGGTGGCGTTGCGCCAGTTGGGCGTGCGCGCGGAATATCTGAACTCGTCCCTATCCACCGAGGAAGCGCGGCGGGTGGAAAACGCCCTGATCGCGGGCGAACTGGATCTGCTCTATGTCGCGCCGGAACGTCTGTTGACGGATCGCTTTCTGGCGCAGCTCGACCGCGCGCATATTGCGTTGTTTGCCATCGACGAAGCGCACTGCGTGTCGCAATGGGGCCACGATTTCCGCCCGGAGTATGTGCAGCTGTCCGTTCTGCATGAACGCTATCCGGCCATTCCGCGCATCGCGCTTACCGCCACCGCGGACGCGCCGACGCGGGCGGAAATTGCGCAGCGCCTGCAACTGGAAAATGCGCGCCATTTCGTCACCGGCTTTGACCGCCCCAACATCCGCTATCACGTGCGCATGGAGGCAAGCGGGGCGCGTGAGGCCCTGTTGCGTTTCATCCGCGAACAGCATGCAGGCGAGGCCGGCATCGTCTATTGCCTGTTGCGCAAGCGCGTGGACGTAGTGGCGGCCTGGCTCAATACCCAGGGCCTGACCGCTTTGCCCTACCACGCCGGCATGGACGCGAAGGCACGCCGCCGCACGCAGGAGCGCTTCCTGATGGAAGACGGCGTCATCGTGGTGGCAACCATTGCTTTCGGCATGGGTATCGACAAACCTGACGTGCGCTTCGTTGCCCACCTCAACCTGCCCAAGAGCCTGGAAGCCTACTATCAGGAAACCGGCCGCGCCGGCCGCGATGGTGCACCTGCCGACGCGTGGATGCGTTACAGCCTGAGCGATGCCATCCAGTTGCGGCGAATGCTGGACGAATCCGACGCCGATGAAGCGCACCAGCGAATCGAGCGGCAAAAGCTCGACGCCATGCTGGGCTACTGCGAACTCACTACCTGCCGCCGTCAGTCATTGCTGGGCTATTTCGGTGATCCACTCCCGGAGCCCTGCGGCAACTGCGATAACTGTCTGCAACCGCCAGAGACCTGGGACGCCACTACCGCCGCGCAGAAGGCGCTGTCCTGCGTGCACCGCACCGGACAGCGCTTTGGCGTGAACTATCTCATCGACGTGCTGCTCGGCAAGGACAGCGAGCGCATCCAGAACTTCGGCCATCATGCATTGTCCACCTTCGGCATCGGCCAGGATTTGAGCGTCAACGACTGGCGTGCGGTATTCCGCCAACTGGTTGCGCGCGGTTATCTCGTCGCCGACCACGACAACTTCGGCGGCCTGCGCATGACTTCCGCTTGCCGCGCGTTGCTGCGCGGCGAAGAGACGCTGCATCTCGCCAAACAGGTGGCGCAGCCCAAGCGCGGCAAGAAAATCCGTGCCAGCATTGCCGCCAGCGACGACCCTCTATTCGAGGCACTGCGCAGCCGCCGCCGCGAACTTGCACAGCAGCAGGGCGTGCCGCCCTATGTCGTGTTCCACGACAGCACGCTCGCCGCCATGGCTGCCATGCGCCCGCAAACGCTGGGCGAGTTCGGCGAACTGCCTGGTGTGGGCGAACGCAAATTGCAAACGTATGGCGCGGCGTTTCTGGAAGTGATCAGGGAATCCGCCGGATAAATCAATGAAAACACCCCAAAGACTTGAACCTTTGCTTGAAGACGGCCTGATTGACGGTGTCGTGCGCCAGCTCATGAGTGGCAAGGAAGCCATGGTGTTCGTGGTGCGCTGCGGTGAAGACACGCTCTGCGCCAAGGTTTACAAGGAAGCCAACAAGCGCGCTTTTCGCCAGGCTGTCGATTACACCGAAAACCGCAAAACCAAGAACAGCCGCCAGGCGCGCGCGATGTCCAAGGGCACCAAGTATGGCCGCCAGGCGCAGGAAGAAGCCTGGCAAAGCGCCGAAGTCGATGCGCTGTACCGGCTGGCTGCTGCTGGTGTGCGTGTGCCCAGGCCGTACAACTTCCACGAAGGCGTGCTGCTGATGGAGTTGGTGACCGATGCGGAAGGCGATGCCGCGCCGCGGCTCAATGATGTGACATTCACTGAAGATGAAGCCTGCACGCATCACCGCAGCCTGATGACGGAAGTCGTGCGCATGCTATGCGCCGGGGTTATCCACGGCGACTTGTCCGAGTACAACATCCTGGTCAGCGTAGACGGTCCGGTGATCATCGATTTGCCGCAGGCGGTGGATGCTGCCGGCAACAATCACGCCCATGACATGCTGGTGCGCGATGTGAACAACCTGACGACCTACTTCGGGCAGTTCGCGCCAGCGCTGTTGGCGACACAGTATGCTGAGGAGATATGGGCTTTGTATGAACACGGCGATCTGCATCCGGAAGCCGAGCTGACTGGCCGCTTCGAACAGATCCTGCCGCCGGTTGATCTGGATGGTGTTGTGCGGGAGATCGAGGACGCCAAGTCTGCCGAGGCTGCGCGTTTGTTGCGCTTGCAGGAGTTGGGGTAAGGTTTAAATATGGATATTCAATTCAGGAGATTTCAGTGGGCATACTGACCAACATCGTTGCAGCCGAGGAAGACGAGTTCGCGTCCATTGGCGAATCCTTGCACCCGGTGGACGAATGGAGCGGGATTGAACGGCGCGGCATCGACACAGCCAAAATCGCCACGCTGCATTGCCTGCTGACCGGGGATGAGCTCGAGGAAGCGCTGAGCCGATATGAGCCGATCTACGCCAGCATCGAAGATGTTCTGGTATTGCGCCTGGCCGACGAAGTACTGGAGAAGCTTGCAGAGTTTGACGAAGATGCCCTGGAACGCGTTGCAGAGGAACTGGCCGCGACAGAGGAGTTCGAGCTGGAGCAGTGGGATGCCGACGAGGTGCAGGACATGGTGATGGCACTTGGCGAACTAGCGCAACTTGCCGAATCACAGGGGCAGGTCTTGTTCGTGTGGATGCATCCCCTTCAGACATAAGCCTGTATCCGGTGGATGCGCTAAAAACCCACCCTTTCCCGGGCAACGGCCTATGATCAGCGTGTGACGGGTTGACGCGTATTGCACAAGCCCGCGGATTACTTAAACGCTTACAGGAGAACGATCATGGCCAAAGGCCAATTGCGCGGAAACAAGGAAGCCAAGAAACCCAAAAAGCCGAAAGAGGTTGTTGTTCCGGCGGGGTCATTCGTTGTCCCACAAAAAACAAACAAACCCATTAAACCGCAACGCTGACTTGTTCCCCTTTCCTTGAGGAGAGGGGCTGGTGCACAAATTCAGCGCCTTAGAAGATTGAAATTACTCGCCAGACATCGGCGGCTGGTTGTGTTGGGTCGGGGAGGGTTCGGCTTCTGGAGGTGCTTCTGACTCCGAGGTCTTTTTCAGCGCCTTTTCAGCCTTTTTACGCTTTTTCTCCATCTCTCTTTGGCGTTTTTCATATGAGTAGTTCGGTTTTGCCACGTCATTCCTTATGTTGTTTGCGATATCTAGTTTAACCCGGATGCCTCTTCAGGGTTAAACCGAGGTTGTGGTAGCCGTGTGCCCGCAACGGCTTTTCTTCGCGCAGTTGGACTTCCTTCGCGGATAATACGGTTTTAGTTTTCCCGATAGTTGAGTAAATGGCCCAATACGTCATGTCCATGCTCCGCGTGAGCAAAATCGTTCCACCCAAGCGGCAGATTATCAAAGATATTTCCCTGTCCTTCTTTCCAGGCGCCAAGATCGGCCTGCTGGGCCTGAACGGCTCTGGCAAGTCTACCGTGTTGCGCATCATGGCTGGTGCCGACAAGGAATTCGAAGGCGAAGTGCAGTGGCAGCCAGGCGTTTCCATTGGCTATCTGCCGCAGGAACCGCAGCTCGATCCGGACAAGACCGTGCGCGAGGAAGTGGAAGCGGGCTTGGGTGAAGTGATGGAGGCGCAGAAAAAACTGGAAGCAGTTTATGCCGCCTATGCTGAGCCCGACGCAGATTTTGACAAGCTGGCCGAAGAGCAGGCGCGGCTGGAAGCGATTATTGCGACTTCGGGCGCAGACGCGGAAACGCAACTGGAAATCGCAGCGGATGCACTGAGACTGCCGCCGTGGGATGCCAAAATCGGCCCGCTCTCTGGCGGTGAGAAGCGCCGTGTGGCGCTGTGCAAACTCTTGCTATCCAAGCCCGACATGCTGCTGCTGGATGAACCCACCAACCACCTCGATGCCGAGTCGGTGGAATGGCTGGAGCAGTTTCTGGTGCGCTTCCCCGGCACCGTGGTGGCCATTACCCACGACCGCTACTTCCTGGACAACGCCGCCGAGTGGATTCTTGAACTCGACCGCGGCCATGGTATTCCCTGGAAAGGCAACTATTCCACTTGGCTGGAACAGAAGGAAGCGCGTCTGGAGCAGGAAAACAAGCAAATCGACGCACACATGAAGGCCATGAAGCAGGAACTGGAATGGGTGCGCCAGAACCCCAAGGCGCGTCAGGCCAAGAGCAAGGCACGGATTGCCCGCTTCGAGGAGCTGAGTTCGCACGAGTACCAGAAACGTAACGAAACCCAGGAAATCTTCATTCCACCGGGCGAACGCCTGGGCGACAAGGTCATCGAATTTAACGGCGTGTCCAAGGGCTTTGGCGACCGCCTGTTGATCGACAACCTGTCCTTCTCCATTCCGCCCGGCGCCATCGTCGGCGTCATCGGCCCCAACGGCGCGGGCAAGTCCACGCTGTTCCGTATGGTCATGGGCAAGGAACAGCCGGACAGCGGCGAAATCGTGATTGGTCCGACGGTCAAGGTTGCCGCCGTCGACCAGAGCCGCGAAGGGCTGGCGGGCGACAAGACCGTGTTCGAGGAAGTTGCCGAAGGGCGCGACATTCTGACCGTTGGCAGATTTGAAATGCCCAGCCGTGCTTATCTGGGACGGTTCAACTTCAAGGGCGGCGATCAGCAGAAGATCGTCGGCAACCTCTCAGGCGGCGAGCGCGGGCGGCTGCACCTTGCCAAGACCCTTATTGCCGGCGGCAATGTGCTGCTGCTGGATGAACCTTCAAACGACCTGGATGTGGAAACCCTGCGCGCGCTGGAAGATGCGCTGCTGGAGTTTCCCGGCTGCGTGCTGGTGACTTCGCATGACCGTTGGTTCCTTGACCGTATCGCCACACACATTTTGGCTGCGGAAGGCGATTCGCAGTGGACCTTCTTCAATGGCAACTACCAAGAATACGAGGCCGACAAGAAGAAGCGTCTGGGTGAAGAGGGCGCCAAGCCGAAGCGGATTCGCTACAAGCCGATCAGCCGGTAACTGGCAGGCCTGCCTTGGTTTGAAGTGACAAGATTAATAGTGGCTTTTAGGTGTGGTTTTCCAAATCAAAGACGCCCGCAATGCGGGCGTCGATAGTCTTCGAGTGATTACTTAACCTGTATGCGATTCAGGTAATCAATTAGGTAGAGTATGCGGCTCCGCGCATACATCTCCCCATCGTAGTAAGGCGAGTCCATGTAGTACTCGGCTGCTTTCGCTTTGTCGCTGCTGTACCGATAGCCCCAGGCAGGCATGTCACGGTCGCCGTGGGCCTTTACCATGACGCGTCCATCAATAACCGAATAGACACGGTCAGTGGGGAAGACACCGCCATTCTTTTTCGTGAGCGTTGTCAGGTCAGCTGGTGCAGTCTTGAGAAGATCGTTGATGGCGCCAGTGCCTTTGCCATCCTTGCCATGGCACAAGGCGCAGCTGTTCAGATATTCGGTTTTGCCAGGGTCTTTTTTTGAAGCCTTGTCATCCGCCGCGACGTAACTGCTTAATCCTGCCAGCAGTGCTGCTATGAGTATGGTACTTGAGTGGTTGCGCTTCATTGTCCTCTCCATTGATCGAACCTGGTTGAGTAAACGATAAAACAGACTATCCAATCTAGTCAGACTTTGAAGAAAGACAAGCCGAAATCCATAGGGCCATGCCGATCGATGTTTGCAGGGGCAGCAATTAGGAAAGCACTCTGCAAACGTATAATTTGCCTTTGTTAACAATGAGTCTGGCATGTACGGCCAACCAAACGGATAAGCATATGATTCTGTCTACACTGCCTGACGCTGATCGGTATTGCGCACTGCACCCGTTGTTTGCACGTGCCTTCGAATATCTGCGTGCTACGGATTTGAAATCACTCGCGCCAGGAAAGCACTTGGTGCAAGGCGAAGAATTGTTTGCCATCGTCGAAGCCTGTACCGGCCGCACGCGAGCTGAGGCAAAACTGGAATGCCATCGCCGCTACATCGACATCCAGTTGCTGCTTGAAGGCGTGGACGAGATGGGCTGGAAGACGCTGGCTGAATGTGTTGACCCAAGGACGGATTACGATGAGGCCAGCGACATACGTTTTTTCAACGACTCACCGTCAAGCTGGATAGCAACACCAGCAAAATCGTTCTGCATTTTTTTCCCCGATGATGCGCACGCGCCGCTGGTGAGCGATGGCATGATCCACAAGGTAGTGATGAAGATTGCTGTTTAATAATGTGGCGGAATCTCCTCGCGCGGCGTCGAAGACCCGTCGGGTTGGTTGTCACGAATCTGCTGATGGAGCAACCGCAGCTGTTCCTGCAGGCTGTCGATCTGCCGCTGCTGGCGGATGACAGTCTGGTTGAGCGTTTCAAGCAAGTCTTCGGCAAACGTGAACTTGGTTTCGAGTTCGGTGATGCGGGATTCGCTCATGGGCGCTGGCCTTTGGAAAGCAAGGGGAGAACAAGTTTTTCCAGACGAGGGTAATGCACTTGGCCGTCGATCTTGTTGCGAATGACGCCATCTGCATCGATGATAAAAGATGTAGGAATACTGTCCGCGCGTCCGAAAGCGGCATAGATGCTGGGGTCCATGGGGGCGGCCATGAAGCCGTAGCCATGCTCTTTTATGTATTGGACGACCTTTTCCGGCGGGTCGTCCACGCTGATGGCCAGCACTTCGAAACCCTGGGCGCGGCGATCTTTCCAGAATTCCTCGATCACCGGCATTTCCTTCAGGCAATACGGGCACCAGGTGGCCCAGTAGTTGATCAGCACGACCTTGCCCTTTAGTTGTTCTGAAGTCAGTGTGCGGCCGTCGCTGAGCTGCACGGACCATGCTGGCGCCGCACGGTTCTCCTCGGTGACAGTGGCGGGCGGGCGGTACCAGAAATAAGTGAATGCCAGCACCAGCACCAGGGTGATGCCGTGGTTGCGCAGTAATGACTTCCAGCGCGGAATGTGCTTTGGCAAATCGGGCAGGGCAGAAGGGTTAGAATGCGGGTTTTGAATTTCGGGTTCAGCCATGCTGTGGATCAAGTCGTTTCATGTCGTGATGATGGTGAGCTGGTTCGCGGGGCTGTTCTACCTGCCGCGAATTTTCGTGAATCTGGCCATGGAGCCCAATGAGGCTGCCTACAGAAGGCTGCTTCACATGGCAGGGAAATTGTACAGGTTTGTTACGCCCATCATGCTCCTGGCGCTGGCATCCGGAATCTGGCTCTGGGTGGAATACTGGCTCCCGACACCTGTTTGGTTGTGGGTGAAGGTGGCGTTGGTTGTCGGTCTGGTGGGTTACCATCACATGTGCAAGAGCCTGCTTAAAAAATTCCAGGCGCGCACCAATAGCCGTGGTCATGTGTGGTTTCGCTGGTTTAATGAAGTGCCTGTCCTGATTCTGATTGCAGTCGTTATTCTCGTCGTGGTGAAGCCCTAAGTGACCGATAAAACAAAACCACGCAGCAAACTTTCCCTTGGCAAGAAAACGGAAGAGGATAAGCCGCGCACGGCCAAACCCCCAGCCACCTCTCGCCGCGTAAATATTGAGCGCGACCGCAGTAAAAAACCTGTAGCCAAACCTGCGTCAGAAGACGCCTGGAAGGAAAAAAGGGCAAGCGCAGAGCCCAAAACCAGGCCGCCACGCGCGCGCCCTGCGCAGCCAGCAAAAGAGGGGTCCGGCCAGAAGCCAGCCGGAACCACGCGCCAACGCCCGGATCGCATGAAAGAAGAGCGGCGTGAAGGCGGCGAAACCCGGCGCAGGGAAAGACCAGCCGCAGAAAGAAAACCGGAAAGGCTGGACACTCGTCCGCAACGTATCGAGCAATTCTTTGCTACCTGCCCGCGTGGTCTTGAAAATGTGCTGGCGGAAGAGCTACACGCGTTGGGTGCGGAAGATGTGCAAAAAACCGGCGGAGGCGTGGGCTTCTTTGGGCCGATGGCGCTGTGTTATGCCGCAAACCTGCATTCGCGCCTGGCCACACGTATTCTGCTACGCGTGTCGGCTGGCAAATACCAGAATGAAGAAGATGTCTATCAAGGCGCGCTGGCGGTGTTCTGGCATAAATGGTTTGAAGCTTCACGCACCATCGCAGTCAAAGTGGTGGCGCAGGATTCTCAACTGAAGAGCCTCAATTTCATCACCCTCAAAATAAAAGACGCGATCTGTGACCGTTTCCGCGAAGAGAGCGGCCTGCGGCCCAGCGTGCAGACACTGCACCCGGATATCCGCATCCATGCCTTTCTGACGCGTGACCGCTATACGCTCTACCTCGACACTTCCGGCGAATCGCTCTACAAGCGCGGCCTGCGCAAACAGGCCGGCATTGCGCCAATAAATGAAAACCTTGCCGCCGGGATTCTCAAACTCTCCGGCTGGAAACCTGGCGAGGCGCTGTACGATCCGATGTGCGGCAGTGGCACGTTTTTGCTCGAGGCTGCGCAGATGGCACTGAATATCGCGCCGGGCCTGGGCCGCGATTTCGCGTTTGAACGCATGCTCAGAATGGATGCTAAAGTCTGGCAGCGCATGAAGGCCGAGGCGCAGGCAGCCTGCCGGCCAGTACGCTCATTACCCATCTTCGGTAGTGACGTAATGGGGCGTTCGCTCCGGGATGCCGACAGCAACTTGAAAGCCGCTGGATTGCGCGAGGCGGTGACACTTTCAAAAGCTGACATTTTGGAGATTTCGCCGCCGGCGGAATCCGGCGTGTTGGTGATGAACCCACCTTATGGCGTCAGGTTGGGGGAAGAAGAAGAGCTGGCCGCGCTGTATCCAAAACTGGGCGATGTGCTGAAACAGAACTTCGCCAACTGGCGCGCCTACATCATTAGCGCCGATGCCAACCTGCCCAGGCTTATCCATTTATCGGCCAGCAAAAAGACGCCGCTTTTCAACGGCGCCCTGGAATGCAGGCTTTATGAATACAAGCTGGTGGAAGGCTCGAACCGCTAGACGATGTCGAGGTGGTCCAGCCCACCCATCAAATCCTTGCCCTTGGCTTCCTGGCCATGCAGCTTGATCTTCAGCCGCAGGTCGTTGAGCGAGTCCGCGTTGCGCAACGCATCTTCATAGGAAATATAGCCGGCCTCATACAAGTCGAAAAGCGCCTGGTCGAAGGTCTGCATGCCAAGCTCACGCGATTTGCTCATGGCTTCCTTGATTTCATGCACCTGGCCCTTGAAGATCAGGTCGGAAACCAGCGGCGAATTGAGCAGGATTTCAATCGCGGCCATACGTCCAGCACCGTTCTTGCGTGGAACCAGGCGCTGCGAGATGAAAGCCTTCAGATTTAGCGAAAGGTCCATCAGCAACTGATCGCGCTTCTCTTCAGGGAAGAAGTTGATGATGCGGTCCAGCGCCTGGTTGGCGCTGTTGGCGTGCAGGGTGGACAGGCAAAGGTGGCCGGTTTCGGCAAACGCGATTGCATACTCCATGGTTTCGCGATCGCGAATCTCACCGATCAAAATAACATCCGGAGCCTGGCGCAGCATGTTTTTAAGTGCGGCAAACCAGTTCTCGGTATCGACCCCTACTTCGCGCTGGGTAATGATGGATTTCTTGTGCTCGTGCACGTATTCGATGGGGTCTTCCACCGTGATGATGTGGTCGGCTGCATTTTCGTTACGGTGACCAACCATGGCGGCGAGCGAGGTCGACTTGCCTGAGCCGGTACCGCCCACGAAGACGACCAATCCGCGCTTGACCATGGCCACATCCCTCAGGACGGGCGGGAGGTTCAGGTCTTCAAATCGCGGAATCACCGTGTTGATGGTCCGCATGACGATGCCGGTGCGGCCCTGCTGAACGAATACGTTGACACGGAAGCGGCCGATATCCGGGGGGGCGATGGCGAAGTTGGATTCGTTTGTGGCTTCAAACGAATCCCACTGCTTGTCATTCATGATGGCGCGTGCCAGTTCGCGGGTGTGGGCTGGGGTGAGGGTCTGGTTGGATACCGGCGTAATCTTGCCGTCCACTTTAATGGCGGGCGCGAAACCCGCGGTGATGAACAGGTCGGAACCCTTCTTTGCCAGCATTAGGCGCAGCAGGTCGTTGACGGTTTTTTCGGCATTCATGGTTGGTTATCCGGGAAAAGCATCTTTGTTCATTGCTTTGGACCTTGCTTCTGCCGCGGACACGACATTGCGCCGAACCAGATCTTGCAGGCACTGATCCATGGTCTGCATGCCGACATTCTGACCGGTCTGGATGGAGGAGTACATCTGCGCCACTTTGTTCTCGCGGATCAGGTTGCGGATCGCGGGTGTGCCAATCATGATTTCATGTGCGGCAACACGGCCGCCACCGTCCTTGGTCTTGAGCAGGGTTTGTGAAATGACCGCGCGCAGTGATTCGGACAGCATGGAACGCACCATTTCCTTTTCGGCGGCAGGGAATACGTCAACAATCCGGTCGACGGTCTTGGCCGCGGAAGAGGTGTGCAGGGTGCCGAACACCAGGTGGCCGGTTTCGGCGGCGGTCAGCGCCAGGCTGATGGTTTCCAGGTCACGCATCTCGCCCACCAGAATTGCATCAGGGTCTTCTCGCAGGGCCGACTTCAGTGCGTTGGCGAAGGAGTGGGTGTGCGGTCCGACTTCGCGCTGGTTGATCAGGCATTTCTTGCTTTGATGCACGAATTCGATCGGATCCTCAATGGTGAGGATGTGCGCATACTCATTTTCGTTTATATAGTCGATCATGGCCGCCAGGGTGGTGGACTTGCCCGAACCCGTTGGGCCCGTGACCAGCACCACGCCGCGTGGCTGGTTGGATATTTCCTTGAAAATCTCCGGGCAGCCCAGATCCTCCAGCGTCAATACTTTGGAAGGAATCGTCCGGAACACCGCGCCGGCACCATTCTGCTGGTTGAAAGCGTTGACCCGGAAGCGTGCCAGCGTGGGGATCTCGAAAGAGAAGTCCACTTCCAGAACTTCTTCATAGACTTTGCGCTGGCCGTCATTCATGATGTCGTACACCATGCGGTGCACGTCCTTGTGCTCCATGGGGGGCAGGTTGATCCGGCGAATGTCTCCATGCACCCGGATCATTGGGGGCAGACTGGAAGAGAGATGAAGGTCGGAAGCCTTGTTCTTGACGGCGAAGGCAAGCAGTTCAGAAATGTCCACGTATTGTCCTGCTGGTTGATTTGTCAGAGATAATATTCCCCAATGATAACGACTTTCAGTGTTCGAACTTGAGCGAAATTAGCCCTCAATGGAAGCATGTGGCTGACGGCCTGCGTGAAGTTCAGGGCCGCATCGGCGGGGCCATCCGCGCAGTTGGACGCAGCCCGGGGGAGGTGACGCTGGTTGCGGTGAGCAAGACTTTCCCCGCCAGGGCCGTCTGCGCCGCGGTTGCTTGTGGTCAGCGGCACTTCGGAGAAAGTTATGCACAGGAGGCGGTACCGAAGATTGCGGAGGTTGAGGCATTGCTCGCAGCCCCGGAAGCGGCTATGGATGACAACCTGCACGGACCCCTGGTATGGCACTTCATCGGCCCCATCCAGAGCAACAAGACACGTGAGATATCCGCCCATTTTGATTGGGTACACGGTATTGACCGCGAGAAGATTGCCCGCCGACTTTCGGAGCAGCGGCCTGACGGGATGCCGCCATTGAATGCCTGTATCCAGGTCAATATCAGCAGCGAGGCCAGCAAGGGCGGTGTGGCGCCGGATGAGGTGGCTGCCTTGGCCGGCTTGGTATCCCGGCTGCCACGGCTAAAATTGAGGGGACTGATGAGCATTCCCAAACCTGGAGCCGATCCACGCTCGAGTTTCCGTGAGCTCAAAAAGCTTCGCGATGAACTCAATGCACAAGGTTGGGCGCTGGATACGCTATCCATGGGGATGTCCGGGGATTTTGAGCTTGCGATTGAGGAAGGCGCCACGATCATTCGGGTGGGTAGCGCCATATTTGGGAACCGTAACTATGACAAATAAGATCACATTCATCGGCGGCGGCAACATGGCCACCGCCATTATTGGCGGCCTGATCGCGGATGGCACACCGGCAACGTCTATCGAAGTCGTGGATGTCGCCAATGAAACCTGCGAGCGGCTTGCCCGGAATTTTGGCGTAAAGGCGCACACGTCCCTGGAACAGGCTCAAATGCACCCGGTTATTGTGCTTGCGGTCAAGCCTCAGCAATTGCTCGATGTGTCACAGCAACTCGCCCCCGTGCTGGGCGATCACCTGCTGGTGTCCATCGCAGCCGGCGTGCGGATCGCTGATTTGTCCCGCTGGCTGGGGGGGCATGCACGCATTGTTCGCTGCATGCCCAATACGCCGGCCCTGGTGGGGGCGGGGATTACTGGCATGGCCGCGCAGGAGGCGGTGCAATCAAATGACCGCTCCAGGGCAGAATCCATTTTGCGCGCCGTCGGCGCGGTGGTATGGGTGAAGGATGAAAGCGATCTGGACTGGGTGACGGCCTTGTCCGGCAGCGGCCCGGCCTATGTTTTCTACTTTATCGAGGCCATGGAGGATGCGGGCATCAAGGCAGGGCTGACTGCTGAAGTGGCACGCCATCTGGCACTGCACACGGTGTTTGGCGCAGCCAAGCTGGCGTTGGAGGCGGGGGAAGACCCCACGCTGCTGCGCTCCAAAGTGACCTCCAAGGGTGGAACGACGGAACGTGCCATCGCCAGTCTGTCGGAGGATGGCTTTGTTGACATGATTGCCCGCGCAATCAAGGCCGCCGCCGACCGGTCCAGGGAATTGGGCGATGAATTGGGAGGGCTGGCCTGATGCTCGCCGATACCCTGCGCTTTTTTATCCAGACGATCGGTGGCTTGTTCGCTGTGGCTGTCCTGCTTCGATTTCTCATGCAGGTGATGCGTGTGCCCTTTTACAATTCTTTTGCCCAGTTTATCGTGCGCATCACGGATTTTGCCGTTCGGCCCATGCGCCGTGTGATTCCCGGTTGGGGTGGGTATGACTGGGCCAGTTTGCTTCTGGCCTGGCTGATGGAAGTGCTGGTGGCAGCTGCCTTGCTGTGGGTAAGGGACTTCCCGTTCAGCCTGGCCGGCGCTGGAGTCTGGCCGGCGCTGCTGGGCGTGGGTGTTCTGGAGCTGGTCAAGTTGACCCTCTACCTCATCATGGGCCTGACACTGCTGCGCGCCGTGCTTTCCTGGATGAATCCCTACTCCCCATTGGCCCCCGTCATTTACCCTTTGACGGAACCGCTGCTCGCGCCCTTCAGGAGAATGCTGCCGGCCAGCCAGTTCGACTTTTCTCCGATGGTGCTTTTGATACTTTGTCAGTTTCTCCTGGTTGTGCCCCTGGCGGCGATAGAGCGCGCCCTGTTTGGTAGTTTTTGACTGGTTTTGATCAAAAGGCTGCCATTTTGACCGTGGTGCCCGTTTGGGCCGGATATGACCCGAAACAGGACGTATGGACCCTGCAAATCCACGTCCAGCCGGGGGCTCGGACGAATCATATTCTGGGCGAGCACAACAGGCGCTTGAAGCTAAAGATCGCCGCCGCGGCTGTCGATAATAAGGCTAATGAACGCCTGATCACTTTCCTCTCCTGCCTGTTTGGAGTGGCGAGCCGTCAGGTGTGTGTCGTGCATGGTGAAAAGGCGAGGCTTAAAACGGTGGCTGTACGGGGAGCGGGTTGCAAATTGCCGGAATTGCTCGAAGAAAACAATTAAAGATTCCAATAACTAAATCAAACCAAAGGGATGAAATGAGCGCAATGCTTGAAGAGGGGATAGCGGAGTATTCGCAGCGGCGGGACAACCTCGTTGTTGGAATAAAGGCTTTTGCCGACTGGCTTGACCGTTATCAAGGGCTTGATCCCGAGCGCAGTTTGCAGATGAATGATTTGGCCGAGGCCTTGCGCAAGGATCGTCTGACGGTTGCATTCGTTGCAGAATATTCCCGCGGCAAAACCGAACTCATCAATGCGCTTTTTTTCGCGGATCTCAAACAGCGGCTGCTGCCTTCGGATGTGGGCCGCACCACGATGTGCCCTACCGAAATATTTTATGAGGAAGGCACGGATCCTTGCCTCAAATTGTTGCCGATTGAAACGCGCCTGCGAACTGAACCGCTGGCGCATTTAAAACTTTCGCCGGTTGAGTGGAGCACCATCAAGCTGGATCCGTCCGATCCGGAAAAAATGCAGGAGGAACTGCAAAAACTGACTGAATCCCGCCAAGTTACAAAGGCTGAAGCGGAAGCTCTCGGCTTGATCAACTCCGCGGAAGACAACTCGTTTCATGAGGACGAAAGCGGCATGGTCGAAATCCCGGCCTGGCGCTTTGCAATGATCAATTATCCCCACCCCTTGCTGAAAGCCGGACTCTGCATACTGGACACGCCCGGATTGAATGCCCTGGGTTCGGAACCCGAGCTTACGCTGTCCAGTATTCCCAATGCGCATGCAGTGTTTTTCTTGTTGGCGACGGATACCGGCGTAACCAAGTCGGACCTGGATATATGGCAGAACTATGTGCACAGGCACATCAATTATCACATTGCAATACTGAACAAGATTGATACGTTGTGGGACGATCTGCGCGGTGAACTGGGTTATCGCGCGGCCTTGAACAGGCAGGTAGCAGACACGGCCAGAATTCTCAAGTTGCCCAATAATCAGGTGTTTGCCATTTCTGCGCAAAAAGCACTGATTGGAAAAGTCAGGGAAGACGCCGGTCTGATTGCCAAGTCGGGCATCATGTCGCTGGAAAATCTCCTGGCAGACAAGATTGTTCCTTCGCGCCGGGATATTCTTTTCCAGGGTGCAATCACCCAGCTGGCCGAGAACCTCAATAATGAACGTGGCAGCCTGGGCGCGCGCCTGCGCGAAGGCATGCAGAACATGCAGCAGCTGTCATCTCTCTCGGGAAAAAACCGCGATGTGGCTGCACAGTTGCGTGAAAACCTGGTCAAGGACAAAGTGCGTTACGACGCGACCTCGGAACAGTTCAAGACGACGCGCAAGGTGGTGCAGCAGCATGGCGAGCAGTTGCTTGACCGGCTTTCCGAGAACGCCCTGCATGTGATGCTCGAGGAAGCCCGTTTCATCATGGCGGATAGCTGGACAACCAAGGGTCTGATTCGTGCCATGCGCGGGTTGAGCGAGAATGCCATCCAGCGTTTTGGCCAGGCCGAGAAGTTGTCCGTTGCCATGCAGCAGTATCTACTTTCCGCCTGTGAGCGTTTCCATCGCGAACATGGCCTACCGCGCATGTCTATTCCCGTGCTGGACCTGACCTCGTACCGAATGCGCATGGACAAACTGATGCAGGAAACCCAGGGGTTTTGTAGTGACCCCGGTAATCTGCTGGTGGAAAAACATTTCATGATTCGCCGTTTTTACAACGAAGTTGCGGCGGAAACCCAGAAAACCTTCGACCTTTCGGCAAGGGAGGCCAAGCGCTGGCTTAGCATCGCCCTTGACCCGGTGGTTCAGCGCATCCATGAATACAAGCAGATTCTCGATGATCGTCTGGAAACCATACGCAAGATTACGGACAACGTTGGGGGTTTTCAGGATCAGATGGTCCTGATCAAGGGGGCCATAGACAAACAGCGCAGGCAGAAAGCCGAACTGGACGAGATTGCCAAACGCTTTGAATCGTTGATTGCCTAGTTTTTCTGTTGCCTTTGGCTTACAGGAGAATGATGTCGTACTGTTCCTGCGTGTAGCTGGTCTCGACCTGCAGAGAAATCGGCTTGCCGATGAAATCGGAAAGTTGCGCGAGACTTTGCGACTCCTCATCAAGAAACAGGTCCACCACACTTTGTGAGGCGAGAATCCTGTATTCCCGGGCGTCGAACTGGCGCGCCTCGCGCAGAATTTCACGCAATGCGTCATAGCAAACTGTGCGCGCGGTCTTGATCTCGCCACGGGCCTGGCAGGTGGGGCAGGGCTCGCACAACACATGCGCCAGCGATTCGCGAGTGCGCTTTCTTGTCATTTCCACGAGGCCCAGCGCAGAGAAGCCGCTGACGGAGATGCGGGTAGTATCGCGCGCTAGTGATTTTTTCAATTCGGCCAGAACCGTTTCCCGGTGCTCGGCATTGTCCATATCGATGAAGTCGATGATGATGATGCCGCCCAGATTGCGCAGCCTGAGCTGGCGCGCGATCGTTTGCGCCGCTTCCAGGTTGGTCTTGAAAATGGTGTCGTCAAAATTGCGCGCGCCGACGAAGCCGCCAGTGTTTACGTCAATGGTGGTGAGCGCCTCGGTCTGGTCGATGATGAGATAGCCGCCGGATTTGAGGTCAACGCGGCGAGCCAGCGCCTTTTCAATTTCATCTTCGATCGCATACAGGTCAAAAAGCGGGCGGTCAGCACTGTAATGATTCAGTCTCTCTGTGACACCGCCGGTGTAATTGTGCGCGAATTCGAACATGCGCTGATAGGTTTCTCGCGAGTCGACCAGAATGCGCGCAGTATCGGTGTTGACGAAATCCCGCAGAACGCGCAGTGCCAGATTGAGGTCCTGATAGAGTAGGCAGGGAGCGATGGAGTGTTGTGATTTCTCCATGATGTTGTGCCATTGCTTTCCCAGATAGGCGATGTCCGCGCGCAAATCCTCCTCGGATGCGGACTCTGCCATGGTGCGCATGATGAAGCCGCCACGAGCCTCCGGCTGCAATACGGTCTGGAGCCGGTGGCGTAGTTGTTCGCGCTCTTCCTCGCCCTCGATACGCTGGGAAATGCCGATATGCGATTCCTGCGGCAGGTAGACAAGGTAGCGGCCCGCGAAGCTGATCTGGGTGGAAAGGCGGGCGCCTTTGGTGCCGATGGGATCCTTGACTACCTGTACTACAAGCGATTGCCCTTCATGCAAAACCTGTTCGATGCGACGTTCGGCTTCGTCGGTCCGACGCTCTTCCCAGATGTCTGCGACATGCAGGAAAGCCGCGCGTTCGAGACCGATATCAATGAAGGCGGATTGCATTCCCGGGAGCACACGTGCTACCCGGCCAAGGTAAATGTTGCCAACCAGGCCGCGGCTGCCCGCGCGCTCGATATGCAATTCCTGCACAGCGCCCAGATGTAGGACGGCCACGCGCGTTTCCTGCGGCGTGACATTGACCAGCATTTCTTCGCTCATGGCGAATACTCCAATTTTCAGTCAGTGCAGTGGGCCGCATTGACTGGAAACTAGATCTTTATTCCTGCCCAGACCAGCAGTTCGGCAGTTTCAAATAGCGGTAGCCCCATGATACCGCTATAACTGCCCTCGATGCGCGTAATGAACATGCCCGCCCGCCCCTGAATGCCGTAGGCGCCGGCTTTGTCCAGGGCTTCGCCGCTATCAAGATAACGGGCGATGCTTTTAGGCGATAACGGTGCGAATTCCACCTTGCTTGAAGAAAGCCGGGATTCGGTGCCCTGGTGGGTAGTAACGGCTACCCCGCTATGCACCCAGTGCGCGCGCCCGGACAATCGTTTCAGTATTTCGCCAGCATGAACCAGATCGCGCGGTTTGCCGATGATTTCGCCATCGATGTCCACCACGGTATCCGCACCAAGCACTGGTTTTGACGTTAACAGCCGCGTTGCCACGGCGTTTGATCCCTGTAGCGCTTTTTCCTGAGCCATGCGCAATGCGAAAGGCCCGGGCTCCTCGTTCTCCAGCGGGATTTCAACCACTCCGCCACGGCCGCGCGGCCCACGTAATACTACAACATCAAAATTCACCCCCATCTGTTTGAGCAGTTCACGGCGGCGAGGCGATTGCGAAGCAAGGTAAATCCGGTTGTCTGTGCGTGGCATAGTTATATTCGTTATTCGCGGTGGTAAGGATGGCCTTTCATCAGCGAGATCGCCCGGTATAGTTGTTCTGCGAGTAATACCCTGACCAGGCCATGCGGAAGAGTCAGGCGGGAGATACCCAATAATAAATCCGAACGCGTTTTGATAGAAGCATCAAGTCCATCTGCGCCACCGATCACAAAACAGGGCTGGCGGCCATCCTGCATCCAGCGTGCCAGATTGGCGGACAATTCCACAGTGCTGAGCTGTTTGCCATGCTCATCCAGTGCCACCAGCATGGCCTGAGCGGGGAGGGCGGCAACAATGCGCTCCGCTTCCAGCTTCTGGATGCGGGCAGTGGAAGCACCGGCTGCGCGCTTCTCAGGCTTGATTTCGATGAGTTCCAGTGCGGGGTCAGCAGGCATGCGCCGCGCATATTCCTGATAGCCGGCCTCTATCCATGCTGGCATCTTGTGGCCAACCGCGAATATTCGCAGTTTCACTGGCTAGCGCGTCCTGACATCCCAGAGTTCCTCCAGGTTGTAATGTGCGCGCACGGCAGGATGCATGATGTGTACGACGATGTCGCCCAGGTCGACCAGCACCCATTCGCCGCTTTCTTCCCCCTCACTGCCCAGCACGGCTTCGCCCAGCTCCCTCATCTTGTCTTTCACGCTTCCGGCAAGCGCCTTGGTTTGCCGGGATGAGTCGGCGCTGGCAATGATGACGCGTTCAAACAGCGAGGTTAGGGGCTTGGTATCCAGCACGGTTATGTCACTGGCCTTGATGTCTTCCAGCGCCGCGACCACGGCGGCTGCTTTTTCTTCAATGTTCATGCAGTCAAATAGAGTTGGTTTTTCTGAATATAGGTGAGCACGCTGTCCGGTACCAGATAGCGAACGCTATGCCCGGATTGGAGCGTGGAGCGGATTGCCGTAGCAGCGATGTCGAGCGGCGTAATGGACTTGAGCATGATGCAGCCTGCCGTAGAGTCCGCTGCCTGTATTGCCTGGCGGCGTTCCAACTCCTGGCGTAATTCTTCATTCAAAGTGTCGGCCTGTTCCAGCCGGTAACCCGGTCGATGCGCAACGGCTATATTCGCAAGATCAAACAGGCGCCGCCACTCCTTCCATGTAGTCAGCCCCAGGAAGGCATCCGCGCCCATCAGCAGCCAGATGGGTTGTTGTGAACCGAGTTCGGCACGCAAGTCGGTGAGCGTATCGACGGTGTAGCTGGCGCGCTCCAGCCGGACTTCGCGCGCATCCAGTTTGAAGCGGGGGTTGTCGGCTATTGCCAGGCGTGCCATCTCCAGGCGGTGGGTGGCGGGTGTTCTGGGCTCGCCGCGATGCGGCGGCTGTCCGGCCGGAATGATTCGCACTTCTGCAAGGTTCAGCGCCTCGCCCAACTCCTCAGCCAGTCGTAAGTGGCCGTAGTGGATGGGGTCGAAGGTTCCACCGAAAATACCAATGGGGGAAGAAGCCATCTTATCCCCTGATATGGCCGTCTCCAAGGACCACCCATTTCTCGCTCGTCAATCCTTCCAGCCCCACTGGACCGCGGGCGTGGATCTTGTCGGTGGAAATGCCTATTTCTGCGCCGAGGCCGTATTCAAAACCATCGGCAAAGCGGGTGGAGGCATTGACCATGACGCTGGCGGAATCCACTTCGCGCAGGAATCTGCGGGCGCGACTGTAGTCCTCGGTGACGATCGCGTCGGTATGCTGCGACCCGTAATTGGCGATATGCGCCATGGCGGCTTCCATGTCGTTCACCACACGGATGCTGATGATGGGCGCGAGATATTCCTCATGCCAGTCGGCCTCGGTGGCTTCCTTCATGCTGGCCACAATGCTGCGCGAGTCTGCGCAGCCACGCATTTCAACGCCTTTGCCATTGTAGATTTCAGCGATGCGGGGCAGGAAGCCTTGCGCCACCGCACGATGCACCAACAGGGTTTCCATGGTGTTGCAGGTGCCGTAGCGGCTGGTCTTGGCGTTGTCGGCGATGCGCAGCGCCTTGTCCAGGTCTCCCTTGTCATCGACATACACATGGCAGATGCCGTGCAGGTGCTTGATGACGGGAATGCGCGCGTCGTTCATCAAGCGCTCGATCAGGCCCTTGCCGCCGCGGGGCACGATGACATCGACAAACTCACGCATGGTGATGAGTTCGCCTACCGCGGCGCGGTCGGTGGTTTCGATCACTTGCACGCAGGCTTCGGGCAGATTTGCCGCTTTCAATCCTTCCTTCACACAGGCGGCAATGGCCTGATTGCTGCGAATGGCTTCGCTGCCGCCGCGCAGGATGGCGGCATTGCCGGATTTCAGGCACAGGCCAGCGGCATCCGCCGTCACGTTGGGGCGGGCTTCGTAAATGATGCCGACCACACCGAGGGGCACGCGCATTTTGCCAACCTGGATGCCCGAGGGGCGGTAGTTCATGCCATTGATGCCGCCGACGGGGTCGGGCAAGGCGGCGATCTGCTCCAGACCTTCGGCCATGCTGGCAACAGTTTTTTCATTGAGAGATAAACGATCCAGCAAGGCGGCGTCGAGCCCTGCAGCTTTCGCAGAGGCCACATCCTCGGCATTGGCGGCAAGCAGCTTGGCGGCATCGCGGCGGATGGCGGCAGCCATGGCCAGCAGCGCCGCATTCTTGGCGCGTGTTTCCGCTGCCGCAATACTGCGGGAGGCTTCGCGGGCGGTACGGCCCAGGGTCTGCATGTAATTTTTGATGTCCATCAGTTTTTCTAGCTCAAATTCAAAGTCAGGCGCAGCATCCCGTTCCAGGGGTCGCCGGATTCCAGACCTTTGGCCTGGCGGTCTATTTGGGAGGCATCCTGCAGGGCATTTTCCAGCTTTGCGTCGCTCACCCGTTTCAAGGCCGCCTGCACCAGTGCCTGGCGTTTGTCCCAGATGCGGTTGGCCTTGAAGACAGCCGCAAGTGACTGGCCTTGCCGTACGGCTGATTTTAACTTGTACAACAGCCTTAGCGTGGCGCCGATTTGCCACATGATTTTTGGCACGGCTTCGCCTTCCTGTCGGAGACTGTCGAGGATGCGGGCGCAGCGCCCGCCGTCGCCTGCCAGCAAAGCATCCTGGATATCAGCCACATCAAAGCGCGAAACGTCCGTCACTGCCTGTTCGATGTCGTTCAAGCCCAGTTTGCCTTGAGGCAACAACAGTGAGAGCTTTTCGATTTCCTGTCTGGCGGCCAGCAGGTTGCCCTCCAGCCGGTTGGCGAGAAACTCCAGCGCATCGCGGCTGGCCTGCTGGTTGTTCATTGACAGGCGGCGACCGATCCAGCCGGGCATTTGCTCAAGTGGCACATCGCGGCTTTGAATGACCGTCCCTTTTGATGTCAGCGCCTCGAACCATTTGCTCTTGGTCTGCTTCCACTCAAGACCGGGCAGCGAAATCACCGTCACGGTGTCCGCGGGCAGGCTGTCCGCATAGCGGCCGAGCGCGGCGCTGCCATCGATGCCGGGCTTGCCGCTGGGGATGCGGATTTCCACCAGCTTCTTTTGTGCAAACAGGGAAAAGTTGTCGGCGTGCCCGAAGATCACGCTCCAGTCGAATTTGCCCTGTACGGCAAAGACCGTGCGCTCATGACCGGCTTTGAGCGCTGCGGCACGGATGGCGTCTTCTGCTTCAAGCATGGCCAGGGGCTCATCACCCCAGAGGACATAGAGGGGTGTCAGCCCCCGGGCGAGATGCGCGCCTACATCTTCAGGACGCAACTCCATCAGCGTGGCGTAGCAAGGCGGCGCAGAATTTGCTGTACTGCGTCATCCTGCAGATCGCGATAAAGGAAGTTTTCTTCGGCCGTCTTGGCAAGATAGTAGTTGTCGTCGTAGGTGAAATCGCGGGTCAACTGGATGGTGGCGTCGGCATATATCTCCTTGCCATCTTTTCCCGACAGGCTGTAAGTCAAACTGTAGTTGAGGCGGTACTCCCGCACCCGGCCGCCGCCAGACAGAGACAAAATGGTGCGGCTCCGTTTTTCCTGCGACAGCTTCAACATGGCATCCGCGTCTTGCGCAGTTTCAGCGAGTGCGATGCCCTGGCTCCGAAGTGCGTTGGCCATTTGTTTGCCAGCGGCGTTGTCCTTGTGAACGTCCAGGTAAATGCTGCGGTAGGGAATGGCGTGCGCGCCACGCAACTGGAAGCCGCAGCCGGCCAAGGCCGCTGCCATCAATCCTGCCAAAATGAGTTTTATCGCTTCACGCCTCACGCCGCACGCCTCGCTGAAAATCATGCCACTATGTTAACCAAACGACCGGGTACCACGATGATTTTTTTCGGGGCGGCGCCTGCAAGCTGTTTTTGTGCTGCCTCCGAGGACAGTGCCGCGTTTTCGATGGAGGCCTTGTCGGCATTCGCAGGCACGCGAATGCTGCCGCGCAGCTTGCCGTTGATTTGCACCATCAGTTCGATTTCGTCCACGGACAGTGCGGATTCGTCGGCTCTGGGCCAGGCCTGATACCACAACTGCGTGCCGGGTCTGAGTTCTGCCCACAAGGCTTCGCACACATGCGGCACGATGGGGGAGAGCATGATGGTCACAGCCTCCAGCGCTTCCTGGCGCAGGGCGGGGGCGTTGGATTCCTCCGGCAATCTGGCCATCGCGTTCATCAGTTCCATCAAGGCGGCAATGGCGGTATTGAATTGCTTGCGGCGTCCGTAGTCGTCGGTGACCTTGGCAATGGTCTGGTGCAGCTGTCTGCGGAAATCCTTGAGAGGAGCGGAAAGTTCGGCTGCGGTGGTTGCATTGCTGCCGTTTTGTACATGCTCGAACACAGCTTTCCACAGGCGCTTGAGGAAGCGGTGCGCGCCTTCCACGCCGGCGTCCGACCATTCCAACTGCTGGTCCGGTGGCGCGGCAAACATCATGAACAGGCGCGCGGTGTCTGCGCCGTAGCTGTCGATCAGAATCTGCGGATCGACACCGTTGTTCTTGGACTTGGACATCTTCTCGGTGCCGCCGATGATGACCGGCTGGCCATCGGCCTTCAGCGTGGCGCCAACGGGGCGTCCGCGCTCGTCAGTTTGCACATCCACATCGGCAGGGTTGATCCACTGCTTTTTGCCGTCCGAGCCATCGCGGAAAAAGG
>JAHENE010000127.1 GCA_024643305.1 Thiobacillaceae bacterium
GGCCAGTGGTGCCGATCTTGCCAGCGCCCTTGGCGATTTCGCGGGCTTTGTCCAGTGCCACGTGATGCGGCAGGATGAGTGGCGTAGCTTCGGAAATCTTCAAGCGACCGGCAACATCTATGCCAGCTGCCGCCAGCATGTCGATTTCTTCCAGCAACGCATCGGGGGATAGCACTACACCGTTGCCGATATAGCAGGTGACGTTGTCACGCAGGATGCCGGAAGGAATCAGGTGCAGCACGGTCTTCTTGCCGTTGACCACCAGCGTATGGCCAGCGTTGTGGCCGCCCTGAAAACGCACCACGCCCTGGGCGCGATCAGTCAGCCAATCGACGATTTTTCCCTTGCCTTCATCGCCCCACTGGGTGCCGATGACGACGACATTCTTAGCCATGTTGAACTTCTCCCTAGTTTGAATATTTATACGTCTGACGCGGCTTCAACCAGCTCGCGCAGATCAAGACTGAATCCTGTGGCTGGACGCGCACGCCCGAATGCCTTGCCAGCTTCGTCGTAACGTCCGCCCAATGCAATCGCGCGGGTATGCCCGCCAGTGTAAGCGGCAAACACCACTCCGCTGTGATAACCGTAGCCGCGCAGTTCGGCCAAATCCAGCGCCAGCTCGATGCCGCGGCCTTCCAGCGAGTCGGTCAAATAGGCAAGCATATCCAGCGCCGCGCGTATTTGTGCATTGTCAGGTAGCGCCTCACGGGCCGCCTGCAGGGTGTCAACGCCTCCATACAATTGAGTAAGCGCCACCAGCGCCTTGCCGATCGTCGCATCCACACCTGCGCAAATCGCGCTGACTTCATCGCCCGCCTTCGACTGCAAGGCCTTGAACAGGGCTTCTTCCTGATCCCCGGAAAGGCCCGCCTCTTCGACCAGCGCGCGATAAATGCCCACATGGCCGATATCAAGCTGTATGTTTTTCAACCCTGCCGTCTGCAAAGAATCCAGCATGAGGGTAAGGATTTCCAAATCGCCTTCCATACCAGCCACGCCATAGAGTTCAGCGCCTAACTGCATCGGCTCGCGCGAGTGGTAAACGCCGTCCGGCACGGCGTGCAGCACGCTACCGGCATAGCACAGGCGATTCACCTCGTTGTGGCCAAGCAGATGGGCATCGATGCGCGCAACCTGCGGCGTCATGTCGGCACGCACACCCATCATGCGGCCAGACAACTGGTCGACCAGTTTGAAAGTCTTGAGATCGAGATCGGAACCGGCTCCGGTCAAAAGCGAATCGACATACTCGATCAGCGGCGGTACAACCAGTTCGTAATTACGTGCGCGGAACAGGTCGAGCATGGCACGACGCACGCCCTCCAGCTTCCAGGCCTTGGGCGGCAGCACGTCTTCAATGTTTTCGGGGAGCAGCCAGGCGCGCATGATTGATCAACGGGCAATAAAGATGAGCACAACTCCGGCGAGCATCGAAGCCGCGCCGACAAAGCGCAACTGACCATCGCGCATCTCGATGGCGCGGCGAAACGCTTCGCGCCACATGGCCGGTGCTGCGAAAGGCATCATGCCTTCCAATACCAGCATCAGGCCAAAAGCCATGAACAAATCGGCAGTGCCCACTATTTGCCACCACCCGCGCGCGGATTCTTCATGTACTTGAAGAAATCCGAACTGGGATCGAGCACCATCAAGTCGCCTTTGGACTTGAAGCTTTCGCGGTAGGCCTGCATGGAACGATAGAAGGCATAGAACTCGGGATTCTTGCCGTACGCTGCCGCATAAATTCCGGCGGCTTTTGCATCGCCCTCACCCTTGATGCGCTGTGCGTCGCGATAGGCCTCAGCTACAATGATGGCCTTTTGCTTGTCGGCATCGGCACGGATTTTTTCCGCTTCGGCGGCACCCGTTGCGCGGGCGTCATTGGCATCGCGCTTGCGCTCGGCCTCCATGCGCCCGTACACCGACTGGCTGACGTCACCCGACAGGTCCACCCGCTTCAGGCGCACATCCACCACCTGCACGCCAATCTTGCGCGCATCCTGGTCGGCCTTCTGCTGAATGATGCGCATGATCTGGTCACGCTCGCCCGATACCACATCATGTACCGTGCGCGTACCAAACTCGGCACGCAGTCCATCATTCACCGTCTGCTGAAGTCGCGTAGCGGCACGATCCTCGTCTCCACCCACGGCAGCATAGAACTGGTTGGCATCAGCCACGCGCCATTTGATAAAGGAATCCACCAGCACGTTTTTCTTCTCGACAGTCAGGAAGCTTTCCGCCTGCTTGGTATCGGCAGTAAGAATGCGAGTGTCGAAATACAGCACGTTCTGCACCAGCGGCAGCTTGAACTTGAGACCAGGCTCCTTGTGCACCGCCTTCACTTCACCAAACTGACGCACCAAAGCGGTCTGGCGCTGGTCAACGGTAAAGACGACGGAGTTGGCGATCAGCAGCGCGACTAACGCGCCAATTGCAACAATAGCGATGCGGTTCATGGCCTTTCTCCCCGTTCACGTCCAAGCAGTTCGCGTCCGGAACTCAGGGGCGCGGGACTGCTTGCTGGCGCAGAAGATGGCTGGCGCAGCGTCTCAGGCGCGCCGGCATAGGGCTGGGCCGCAATCTGCTGCAACTTGTCCAGCGGCAGGTAAATCAGATTGTTGCCGCCCTTCTGGTCCACCACCACTTTGCTGCTGTTGTTCATCACCTGCTGCATAGTGTCCAGATAAATACGCTGACGGGTTACTGCCGGCGCCTTCTGGTATTCGGTCAGCACCTGGCTGAAGCGGGCGGCCTCACCCTGGGCATTGGCAATTACCTGCTGCTTGTAACCTTCCGCTTCCTGCATCAAGCGCGCCGCTTCACCGCGAGCGCGCGGCACCACGTCGTTGGAATAAGCCTGGGCCTCGTTCTTCACGCGATCACGATCCTGATTGGCCTTTTGCACATCCTCGAATGCGGCCAGCACCTGTTCCGGCGCCTGCACGTTTTGCAGGGTTACCTGACTGACACTGATACCGGTCTTGTAACGATCCAGTATTTCCTGCATCAACTGCTTGGCCCTGGCAGCCACTTCGGTACGGCCGACGTTCAGCACAAAATCCATCTTGCTTTTACCCACCACTTCGCGCATTGCCGTTTCCGCGACCTGGCGCACGATATCTTTGCCATCGTCCACATCGTCGTATCGATTGACGAACAGGAACTCCTCGGCGCTTTTGAGGTTGAATTGGACGGCAAACTGCAGGTCGACGATGTTTTCGTCGTACGTCAGCATCAATGATTCCTGCAGATTCTTGGATTTGCCGCGATAACCCACCTCAATGGTGCGAACGCTGTCCACGTTCACCACGCGGCTCGACTCGATTGGCCAGGGCATGCGCCAGTGCGCGCCTGGGCTCGTGGTCTCGGTGTATTTGCCGAAGCGCTGCACCACGCCCCTGCTGGGGGTGTCCACGATATAAAAGCCGCTGGCAAGCCACACCAGAAAAGCCAGGCCGATGAGCAGGCCAGCCAGCCCAGCTGGATTGCCTTTACCTCCGGATCGGCCGGGTTCACCGTCCTTGCCGCCAAACATGCTGTTCAGGCGCTGGTTAAAGCGCTTCCACAGTTCGTCCAGGTCCGGCGGACCGGCATCATCTTTCTTGCCCCATTGGGGATCATTCCAGGCCATGATTTCTATGTATTTAAGAGTTTCAGAGAGTCAGGCCGATTAGCCTGGCGTCGCCGGATTCGTCAGTATCTACCGGATGTACCAGCGACAGGATTTCAGCCAGCGCATGCTTCAAATCATTAATTCCCGCGCCGTTTATGGCTGAAACGCGAACGCCTTGAAGTTTACCATATTCGCCTTTCACGATTCCCGGATCAACCCCCGAGAGATCGATCTTGTTGTAGACCAGAAGCTGCGGCACACACCCCGCGCCAATTTCAGCCAAAACCTTGTCCACTTCATGCATTTGCAGATCGCGATTGGGACTGGCGCTGTCCACCACATGCAACAGCAAATCGGCCTCGGCCGTCGCCTCCAGCGTGGCGCGAAAAGCCGCGATCAGGCTGTGCGGCAGCTTACTGATGAAGCCCACCGTGTCGGACATGACCACCTCTCCTGCGCCGGGCAAATAAAGCTTTCGGCTGGTGGTATCCAGGGTGGCGAACAACTGGTCGGCAACATAGGCGCCAGCGCGCGTGAGCGCATTGAACAATGTGGACTTGCCCGCGTTGGTATAGCCCACCAGCGCCACCGTCTTCACCCGGTTGCGCATGCGCGCCCGGCGCTGGGTCTGGCGTTGGCGCGAAAGTTTTTCAAGTCGGGTTTTCAGCAGTTTGACCCGGTCACCCAATAAGCGCCGGTCAGTTTCCAACTGGGTTTCGCCCGGGCCGCGCAGGCCGATACCGCCCTTTTGCCGCTCCAGGTGCGTCCATCCTCTCACCAGGCGCGTGGAAAGGTGCTGCAATTGCGCCAGTTCCACCTGCAGCTTGCCTTCGGAGCTGTGGGCGCGGCTGGCGAAGATATCCAGGATTAAAGTCACCCGATCCACCACCCGGCATTGCAGATGACGTTCCAGGTTGCGTTCCTGTGCAGGCGAAAGCTCGTGGTTGAAGAGCACAACGTCGGCCTCGCCTTCAGCCGCCGCAGCAGCGATTTCATCAGCCTTGCCGCTGCCAGCAAAATACCGAGAATCGGGTTTGGCACGGCGGCCCTTGATCAAGCCGACAATTTCCAGGCCGGCCGATTCCACCAGGCGCTGGAATTCCTCCGTGCTTTCTGCGTAATCCGGGGTGTCAAAATCGAGAGAAACGAGCAGCGCGCGTTCGCCGCCCGAGGGACGTTCAAACAGGGTTAAATCCCATCAGGTTAATGCGGATGGGGCGCACAGGGGTTATCAGGCACTTCACTCAGGAATCTTCTTCTTCCTCGCTGCCCTGCCAACTGATTGCGCGCGACGGCACCACCGTGGAAATGGCATGCTTGTAGACCATCTGTGTAACCGCGTTCTTGAGCAGCACGACATACTGGTCAAACGCATCCACCTGCCCCTGCAGCTTGATACCGTTTACCAGATAGATAGACACCGGGATGTGCTCCTTGCGCAATGCGTTGAGAAACGGGTCCTGAAGTAATTGTGGTTTGCCGGCCATTTGGCTCTCCTGTTCTTGTCTGTGTGTTATTGGGCTGGCCGGGTAAATTTCAAGGGGTTTCCAGCCAGCAAACATCATTCTAGTCCAAAGGCGGTAAAGCGTAAGGAAATCAAGATGAACTCATTTCAGTCCGGGAATGAAAATGGCATACCCCAATTATCCGCGGCCTTCGCTCGCGCGGGCGAGACTTTGCTTCAAGAGTCGCCGACGGCCTCATCAAATCCGTCGAACGAGAATGAATGATTGCAAACAGTGCCAGGATTAGCACACTGATCATCTTCTCAGCGATCCCACCTAACGACAAGGCCTGCGATAGGCATATAGACCACATTCGCGCCCCATGACTTTAAGCCATTTCCCGGCCGTCTGTTCTCAATACCCGGTTTCACGGATAAGATCAAACACAAAGCTCACCAATAAAACGCCATGCGGCAAACAAAACGCCCTAAAACGGCACAAGGTGGCTTGTACTTTCTCAAATCAACATAGGAGCTCCAATGAGCAACAAGAAATCCCCCCGCCAACCCGCAACAGCCAAAACCGTCCGGCATGCACGCCGTCCTTTTGAAAGCCGGCTTGCCCCGCTTGCCCTTGCACTCGCCATGGCCCTGCCCGCAACCGCTGCGCTGGCGGATGCCTGCGATGGCAACAGCAACTGCACAGGCACAGGCGCAGTCACACCAACCGGCTACAACAACACCACATACGGTCAAGGCGCCGGGACGGGAACAACCGGCAGCTTCAACTCCGGCAGCGGCTACGAGTCCAGCTTCAATGTCTACGGCAACGGCAACTCCGGCAGCGGCTACCAGTCCAGCTTCAATGTCTACGGCAACGGCAACTCCGGCAGCGGCTACCAGTCCAGCTTCAATGTCTACGGCGACTACAACACCGGCAGCGGC
>JAHENE010000128.1 GCA_024643305.1 Thiobacillaceae bacterium
CAGCACGGCTTCAGCCAGACCGGAACCGCCATCGTAGAGCGAGGCGTTGGAAACATCCAGGCCGGTGAGTCGGGTCATCATGGTCTGGTATTCGTAGATCAGCTGCAGCGTGCCCTGGCTCGCCTCGGCCTGATAGGGCGTGTAAGCGGAATAAAACTCGCCGCGCGTGGTGATCTGCCAGACTGCGGAAGGGATATGGTGCTCGTAGGCGCCCGCGCCCAGGAAATTGAGGTAACGGCCATCGGCTTCGGCGCGTTCCATCATCAAGCGGTTGATTTCCATTTCGGAAATGCCCGCCGGTACCTGAGTCAGTTTGCCCGCCTTTAGTTCGGCAGGGATTTCATCGAACAGTGCATCGATGCTGGGTGCGCCGATGGCGGCCAGCATGTCGGCAATGTTCTCTTCGGAGTGGGGAATGAAAGGCATTTTTACTAGGGGCTAGGTATTAGGATCTAGGGGCTAGGGTAGTGGGGGCGAATCAAAGGAGCGCGGCGAAGCCGCCCATTACCCTAAATCCTAGCCCCCAGTTCCTGGTTCCTCAGTGAGCTTCGGAAGCAACGAGTGCTTCGTAAGTGGCCGCATCCATCAGCGCATTCACGTCAGCGGGGTTGGCTGGCTTGATCTTGAACATCCAGGCGGCGTAGGCATCCTGATTGATGGTTTCCGGGCTGGATTCGACTTCTTCATTCGAGGCTACCACTTCACCAGCAATGGGCGCGTACACATCGGATGCGGCCTTGACCGACTCCACCACGGCGCATTCTTCGCCCTGGGCAAGCTGCCGGCCCACGGCGGGGGTTTCCACAAACACCATGTCGCCAAGCAGGTCCTGGGCATGGTCAGTGATGCCCACAGATACGGTGCCATCGGCTTCGACTTGGACCCACTCGTGGGACTTGGTGTATTTCAGATCAGCGGGGATGCTCATTTCTAATACCTTCCTGTTCAGATTAAGACTTTACCGTTGCGTACAAAGGGGTATTTAACCACTTTGGCTTTCAATTTCTTGTCGCGAACTTCCACTTCCACTTCCTCGCCTGGAGCGATGCCCAGGGGAATGCGCCCCAGCGCAATCGACTGTTGCATGGTGGGAGAGAAGGTGCCGGAGGTGATTTCGCCCTCACCGTGCTTGGTGTGCACTTTCTGGTGCGAGCGCAGCACACCCTTGTCCAGCAGCACCAGACCGACGAGCTGTTTTGTGATTTCGCTGGCTTCCAGCGCTTGTCGGCCGACAAAGTCGCGTTCGGTTTTCATATCCACGGTCCAGGCGAGTCCTGATTCCAGTGGCGAGGTTGTCTCGTCCATGTCCTGGCCGTAAAGGTTCATGCCGGCTTCCAGGCGCAGGGTGTCGCGCGCCCCTAATCCAATCGGTTTGCCGCCGGCTTCCATCAGTGCTTTCCAGAAGAAGGGCGCGGATTTTGCCAGCACCATCACTTCGAACCCATCTTCGCCAGTGTAACCCGTGCGCGCAATGAACATTTCGCCCAAGGCGGCGGCATTGAAGGGTTTGAGATTTTCGGTAATGTTGTCTGCGCCGGGCATGGCTTCGTTCAGCACATTTCTGGCATTCGGGCCCTGGATGGCCACCATGGCGAGGTCGCGGCGGGGGGTCAGGGTGAGCCCCATGCCCCAATCATCATTGCATTTCTGCATCCAGGCCAGATCCTTTTCTGCCGTGCCTGCATTGACCACGAGACGAAACCAGCTCTCGTCCATGAAATAAATGATCAGGTCATCAATGACGCCGCCGTTTTCATTCAGCATGCAGGAATAGAGCGCCTTGCCCGAGACTTGCAGTTTGTCCACATTGTTGGCGACCAACTTGCGCAGAAAGGAGCGCACATTCTCGCCCTTGATGTCGAGCGGCAACATGTGGGAGACATCGAACAGCCCGCAATCGGTGCGCACGGTGTGATGTTCCTCGATTTGCGAACCGTAATTTACCGGCATGTCCCAGCCGCCGAAATCGACCATCTTGGCGTTTAGTTCGCGGTGATTGCTGTTAAGCGGAGTTCTTTTCAGTTCAGACACTTTGATTTTCCTGTTGAATTTCTTCGGCGTAATAGCTGCTGCGCACCAGCGGGCCGGCCTTGACCCAGCGGAATCCGATAGCACGCGCTTCGTTTTCCAATTCGGCAAACATATCCGGATGGATGTATTCCGCAACCGGCAGGTTGTCGAGCGACGGACGCAAATACTGCCCTAGTGACACACGGTCTACGCCCGCACTGCGCAAATCTTTCAGCACTTCAATGACTTCTTCGCGGGTCTCGCCCAAACCCAGCATTAGTGCAGACTTGGTTTCCACTTTAGGCTGTTTGGCAGCCTTTTCCAGCAGTTCCAGTGAACGCTCGTACTGAGAGCCTTTGCGCGCGGTTTTGTAGAGGCGCGGGACGGTTTCCACGTTGTGTCCCCAAACCAGGTCGGGCAGAGCCGAAGCCGGGAGGGGGAATGATTTAACAGCTTCCATGACAATGGCAACGGCTTCGTCCTGCACGTTGCGAAAATCAGGGGTGAGGAATTCAATGTCGATGTTAGATTGCCGCTGCCTCAACTGACGCAGGCTCTCGGCGAACACCCAGGCGCCGCCGTCTTCCAGGTCGTCGCGGTTGACCGATGTCAGCACGATGTAATTAAGTTTCATCGAGGCCACGGCTTCTGCAATGCGCTGAGGCTCGTTGGCGTCGAACCATCCGGGCTTGCCGGTCTTGACTGCACAAAAACCGCAGGCACGGGTGCAAGTGTCGCCCAGCAGCATGAAAGTGGCAGTGCCGCGGCTCCAGCATTCACCGCGGTTGGGGCATTTGGCTTCTTCGCATACCGTGTGCAGGCGGTTATCGTGTACGGCAAGGTGCGTACCGCCATAGCCGGATTCGCGGCCAAGGTTCTGGCGTATCCACGATGGCATGCGGCTGATGTTGCGAACGATTTGGGTCTGCACAGGTGCTCCGAAAACAAAAAAGGGGTGACGATTGAGCTTGTTCAATCGTCACCCCTCTGTCCTTGGTGCCTGAGAGATTGATCCCCTTCGGCGGCAGGCGTTGCTGCACTCTCCAGAGTGTTTACTTAACAGTGGTCCTTTTGCCTGAGCGTTCCCGGGTGATTACGCCTTCGGCGACGGTTGAGCCGTTCTCTCCCACTGGCCGCGCATCTTAGCACAGCCAGACTCAGTAAAACATCCGTATCCGATAACCGGCAGCCTTGAGGCCCTTGCTCTGAAGGTTCAGGTTGAATGGGATTTCAGACTTGGCCTGGATTCCCGAGGTCTCCATTTTGCCGGACGGCAGGTATTCGCTGGGCGCGAATATGCGGCGGGCAATCGGCTGGTCTTCGACATCGGTTAGTGTAAGTTCCAGCACTGGCCAGGCCATGGCATGGGCTGCGCGATTGGCCATGGTTATTTCCAAAGCCATGTTGTTTCCGTTCTCGGTTTGCAGGTCCGAACCCAGAATGAGAACCTGTTTGGTGTCTTTGGGCAGACTCAAGCTGCACCCCATGACTTCGCACATTTGCGCTAGATATGGCCGGGATTCAGGGTAATTCGCGGCAATTTTGTCGCGCAGGTAATAGAACAGCTGGGAGGCCAGTGCAGCAAGCAGAATGAAAACGATGAGCGACCACAGCCAACCCAGTCCGCTTTTCTTTTTGACTTCCTGGGCGCGGGGCGGTGGAGGGGGGCGACGAGGAATCCAACCAGTGCTGGTTGCGGTCCTTTCATGCCTTGCACCCCATCCGCCCGGGGGGGGCGGGGTGGAATTGAATGAAGCGGGTGTTGCAGGTTTGGATGCCTCGGGCTTGGGCGGGATATCCGGCATGGGGCCGTAATCATCGTCTGCCGGCGCGGCATTGGGGTCGACGAGGATAATGGACTCAAGCTTGGGGCCGAAACTTGACGGAACTTCATTTTCGGCCATGCGATGAGCCAAACCGCTGAGCCCCGCGGCCTCTGCCCCGGCTTCAGCGGGGGTTTGAGTGTTGGTTTCCTTGCCAGTTGCAGGGGGAGGTGACTCGAAGGCTGATGAATTCGTCGGCTTTGCAGCAACCGGCTCTGCAGGCACCTGTGCAGCAGGCGCCGGCGAGGTAGTTCCGGGAGCCGCAGGCGCTGCTGCCGGCTTGATGCCGGAATGGAACACGTGGCCGCACATGCCGCACTGAACCCAGCCTTTGGCAGCCTCCAGATGCTGAGGGGTCAGTCTAAATGCGCTACCGCATTCAGGACATTTGGCGACAAGATCTTTTTCTGTGCTCATTTTTTTATTCCGCAAAGCCTGACCCACCCATCCTCCGCGACTGGTGAGTCGAACTTAAATCGCTCGTCATAGACCTGTATGACAGATTCAGCCTGCTGCTCAAGTATGCCGGACAAGACCAGGCGTCCGCCCGGGAGCGTCAAGCCGGTGAGCAAAGGCGCCAAGGCCTTGAGCGGATTGGTCAAAATGTTGGCGATGACAATCTGCGCAGCCGTCGTGGGCGCCTGATCCGGAGTATAAAAGCGGGCAGTCACGTCGTTGATATCGGCATTGTAGGCCGCAGCTTGAATGGCTTGTGGATCAATGTCGATCCCCCAGACTTCTGTCGCGCCGAGTTTTGCGGCAGCAATGGCAAGTATCCCTGATCCGCAGCCATAATCCAGCACGGTTTCGCCGCCCTTGATGTTTTCGTCCAGCCAGCGCAGACACAGCCGGGTTGTGGGATGCGAGCCGGTACCAAAAGCCAATCCCGGATCGAGGCGGATGTTGATTGCGCTGCCGTCGGGTGCGTCGTGCCAGGAGGGCACGATCCACAGGCGTGGCGAAATAGGGATGGGGTCGAATTGCGATTGCGTCAGGCGCACCCAGTCCTGGTCATCCACGGTTTCAGCAGTCCAGGTCGGGGTTTCAGTCAGGCCGGCGGCATTTGCGGCGCCGCCAACAAGATTGGCGGGATTGTGCTCTGGGTTAAGCAGCGCGGACACGACACAGTGTTGCCACAATCCTGCATCGGGCTCGGTAGGTTCACCGAAGATGGGGGTTTCGTCCAGGCTTCCCGCATCCGCGTCTTCCAGTGATACGGAAATTGCACCTTGTGCCATCAGGGCCTCGGAAAAGGCTTCGGCGCGGGAAGCATCGAGAGTGATGCGAATGGACTGCCAGGGCATGGGCCAATACTGATTAAAGAGGGCCGGACCGGCGGATATGCATCACCCGGCCGGATTGCCTTGGCTTCAGGATTTTTCTTTCTCCGCAGCCAGTTTCTGTTCCAGATAATGAATGCTGGAACCGCCTTCCTGGAACGCGCGATCGTTCATCAGGTCCTGGTGCAGGGCAATATTGGTGTTGATGCCCTCAACCGCCATTTCCAGCAGGGCGCCGCGCATGCGGGCAATGGCTTGATCGCGGGTTTTGCCGCAAGCCAGCAATTTGCCGATCATGGAGTCGTAATGCGGGGGCACCATGTAGCCGGCAAACACGTGCGAGTCCACACGGATGCCCGGGCCACCGGGCGGGTGCCAGGTGGTGAGGCGACCGGGGGAGGGCACGAAGGTGTATGGGTGTTCGGCATTGATGCGGCACTCGATGGCGTGACCCTTGAGTTCGATGTCCTTCTGCTTGTAGCGCAGCTTCTCGCCGCTGGCGATCCAGAGCTGTTCCTGCACGATGTCCACGCCGGTGACCATCTCGGTCACGGGGTGCTCGACCTGCACGCGGGTGTTCATTTCGATGAAGAAGAACTCGCCGTCTTCATAGAGGAATTCGAACGTGCCGGCACCGCGATAGCCGATGGTGCGGCAGGCTTCGGCGCAGCGTTCGCCGATTTTGTCGCGCAATTTGGTGCTAAGCCCGGGGGCGGGAGCTTCTTCCAGTACCTTTTGGTGGCGGCGCTGCAAGGAACAGTCGCGCTCGCCCAGATGGATGGCGTTGCCATGCTCGTCGGCCAGCACCTGGAATTCGATATGACGCGGTTTTTGCAGGTAACGCTCCATGTATACCATGGGGTTGCCGAACGC
>JAHENE010000129.1 GCA_024643305.1 Thiobacillaceae bacterium
ACCTCATTACTGTGATGACCGAGCACAAAGCCGTGCTCGACACCATGCGCGAGTTGGAGCGCGAGGGTTACGAAGTCACCTATCTGCAGCCCATGGAAAATGGATTGCTCGACCTTGAAACATTCAAGGCGGCGATCCGCCCAGACACCGTGCTGGCATCGGTGATGTTCGTCAACAACGAAATCGGCGTAATCCAGGATATTGCCCAGCTTGGCGAAATCTGCCGTTCCAAGGGCGTGATTTTCCATGTGGACGCTGCGCAGGCAACCGGCAAGGTCGAAATCGACCTGAAATCCCTCAAAGTCGATCTCATGTCTTTTTCCGCGCACAAGACTTATGGTTCCAAAGGTATGGGCGCCCTGTATGTGCGTCGCAAACCGCGCATCCGCCTGGAAGCACAAATGCATGGCGGTGGCCACGAGCGCGGCATGCGTTCCGGCACCCTGGCCACCCACCAGATTGTCGGCATGGGGGAAGCATTCCGTATTGCACGCGAGGAAATGGCTGCTGAAAACGAGCGCATCCGCATGCTGCGCGACAGGCTCTACAAGGGTTTTTCGGATATTGAAGAGACCGTGGTCAATGGTGACATGGAGCATCGGATCCCTGGCAACCTGAATATCAGTTTTGCCTACGTGGAGGGCGAATCACTGATGATGGCAATCAAGGACGTGGCAGTATCTTCGGGCTCTGCTTGCACCTCCGCCAGCCTCGAACCCTCATATGTGTTGAAGGCTTTGGGCCGCAGCGACGAACTGGCGCATTCCTCGATCCGCTTTACCATCGGGCGCTTTACCACCGAAGAGGAAATTGACTACACCATCGACCTGATAAAGAAACAGGTTGCCAAGCTGCGTGAAATGTCTCCCTTGTGGGAAATGGTCAAGGACGGTATCGACATCAATACCGTTCAATGGGCAGCACACTGAATTTGATTTGTAAGGAGCAAGAGCATGGCATACAGCGACAAGGTTCTGGAACACTATGAAAATCCCCGCAACGTGGGTTCTTTCGACAAGGAAGACGAAGATGTGGGTACTGGCATGGTCGGCGCACCTGCCTGCGGTGACGTAATGAAATTGCAAATCAAGGTGAATGAACAAGGCGTGATTGAAGATGCCAAGTTCAAAACTTATGGCTGCGGCTCAGCGATCGCTTCCTCCTCTCTGGTGACGGAATGGGTGAAAGGCAAAACCCTCGATCAGGCCATGGAACTCAAGAACACACAGATTGCTGAAGAGCTGGCCCTGCCGCCGGTAAAAATCCACTGCTCCATTTTGGCGGAAGACGCCATCAAGGCAGCGGTTGCCGACTACAAGGCCAAGCACGGTGAAGCTGTTACTGGAGCCGAACCCAAGGCTGCCAACGCGTAAGGTGCAGTATGTCAATTACCGTAACCGATAAAGCTGCAAAGCACATCAGCAACTTCCTTGGCAAGCGTGGCAAGGGCATCGGCCTGCGCTTGGGCGTGCGCACCACCGGCTGTTCGGGCATGGCCTACAAGCTGGAATTCGTTGACGAAGAGCAGGGTGAGGACGTTCGTTTCGACAGCAACGGCGTTACAGTATTTGTTGACCCCAAGAGCCTTCCTTATCTGGATGGCATGGAACTGGACTTTGCGCGCGAAGGCCTGAACGAAGGCTTCAAGTTCAACAACCCCAATGTCAAGAATATGTGCGGGTGCGGTGAATCGTTTAACGTGTAGTGCCTGATTCCGGGGCGCGCAAAAGGCTTCGGGTTTAAAAGATGGGTCGAGCCTTTCAAGTCATTCATGGATTTTCACGCAAACCACTTCCGGTTATTCGATCTGCCCACTCTGTTCCGGCTTGATGCCGGCGAGCTGGAAACCGCCTATCGAAAACTGCAGAACGAAGTGCACCCCGATCGTTTTGCTGCTGCCGGCGAAGCCGAGAAGCGTCTGTCCATGCAGTGGGCGACCAAGGTGAACGAGGCTTTCCAGACGCTCAAGAAACCGCTCACCCGTGGCGCATATTTGCTCCAGCTTCAAGGAATGGACGTGTTCTCAGAAAAACACACCGCCTTCCCTCCAGCGTTCCTGATGCAGCAAATGGAGTGGCGCGAAGCAGTAGGGGACGCGCGACAGGCACGCAATACGGGAGCTCTGGATAGGCTTTCGCGCGAGTTGCGTGATGAAACAAAACGCCTGGAATCTGAACTGGCCTCACAACTTGACGATATGCAGGACTATGAGGCTGCAGCTGCCACGGTGCGAAAAATGAAATTCATGCACAAGCTGATTGAGGAAATCGGTGATGCGCAAGAAGAGATAGAAACAGTCTAGGCATGGCACTGCTGCAAATTTCCGAACCAGGCATGTCAACCGCACCGCATCAGCACCGTCTGGCGGTTGGGATAGATCTGGGTACAACCAATTCACTGGTTGCCTCAGTGCGGTCCGGCATCGCTCGTGTGCTGGATGATATTCAGGGGCGTTCGCTGGTGCCATCAGTCGTTCGTTACCATGCGGACGGTAAAGTCGAAGTCGGATTTGAAGCGCAAATCAGGCAGAGCGATGATCCGCACAACACCATCGTTTCGGTCAAACGCTTCATGGGCCGAAGCCTTGCCGATCTTGGTGACCCGGGGCGTTTCCCCTATAAGTTTGTTGATGCGCCGGGCATGGTGCAATTGCAAACGGCTGCCGGCAACAAAAGCCCGGTTGAAGTTTCTGCCGACATTCTGAAAGTCCTGCGCGACCGGGCCGAACGCTCTCTAGGGGGTGATCTGGTCGGCGCCGTCATTACCGTGCCGGCCTATTTTGACGATGCCCAGCGTCAGGCCACCAAGGATGCCGCCAAGCTTGCCGGCCTCAACATACTGCGCCTGCTTAACGAACCTACGGCTGCGGCCATCGCCTATGGCCTCGACAATGCTGCCGAGGGTGTCTATGCAGTGTATGACCTGGGTGGCGGCACCTTCGATGTTTCCATTCTCAAGCTTACGCGCGGTTTGTTCGAGGTGTTATCCACCAATGGCGATTCGGCTTTAGGCGGGGATGATTTCGACCAGCGCGTATTCTGCTGGATTGTGGAACAGTCGCGACTCACACCCTTGAATGCCAAGGACACCCGGTTGCTGCTCACCCGCGCGCGCGAAGCCAAGGAGCAGCTGACCGAGCATGACGAAGCACGCATTACCGCGTTGCTTTCAACAGGTGAACTGGTGGATTTGAATCTCACCACTGCCAAATTCAATGAGATTACTGCCAACTTGGTCAGCAAGACGCTGGCGCCGACACGTAAGGCCCTACGCGATGCGGGGCTTGCCGCCGACGAAGTGAAGGGTGTGGTGATGGTAGGCGGTGCCACGCGCATGCCGTGTATTCGCCACGCCGTGGGCGAGTTTTTTGGGCAGACGCCGCTCACGAACCTGGACCCGGACAAGGTGGTGGCACTGGGTGCCGCCATGCAGGCTGATGTGCTGGCCGGAAATCGCAAGCAGGATGATGACTGGCTGCTGCTGGATGTGATTCCGCTTTCGCTGGGTCTGGAAACCATGGGTGGCCTGACCGAGAAGGTCATCCCGCGCAACACTACGATACCGGTGGCGCGTGCGCAGGAGTTCACCACATTCAAGGATGGCCAGACCGCCATGAGCTTCCATGTGGTGCAGGGCGAGCGCGAGCTGGTGTCGGACTGCCGCTCGCTTGCCAAATTCGAATTGCGCGGAATTCCACCCATGGTCGCAGGCGCCGCCCGCATCCGCGTTACTTTCCAGGTGGATGCCGATGGTCTGCTTTCTGTTTCTGCGCGCGAACTCGGCACGGGAATCGAGGCTGCCATTACAGTCAAGCCCTCCTATGGACTTTCGGATGACGAAATTGCTGGCATGCTCAATGATGCCAATGCCTTCGCTGAGGAAGACATGAAGGCGCGTGCCTTGAACGAGCAGCGTGTCGATGGCAACAGCCTGGTGCAGGCCACGCGCGCCGCGCTCGAACAGGATGGGGAGGCCTTGTTGAGCCTGGAAGAACGCGCCGCCATCAGGGCAGGTATTGCAGATCTTGAACAACGCATTGCCGCAGAGGACCATCTCGCCATCAAGCGCGCAGTCGAGAGCCTGAATGAGGCCACTGGCGATTTTGCAGCGCGCCGTATGGATGCAAGCGTTAAGAAAGCCCTGCGCGGCCATAAATTAAACGAACTGTAAATAAATCTTCCATGCCCCAAATCATTGTATTGCCCCATGTCGAACTATGCCCGGAAGGCGCGGTGATCGAAGCCAAAACTGGCGAGACCATTTGCGATATGCTGCTGGCCAATGGTGTCGAAATCGAACATGCCTGCGAGAAGTCCTGCGCATGCACCACCTGTCATGTGATTGTGCGGGAAGGCTTTGACTCACTGGAACCTTCGGATGAGAAGGAAGACGATCTGCTCGACAAGGCCTGGGGGCTGGAACCGCAATCGCGACTGTCCTGCCAGTCCAGGGTGGCGGATACGGATCTGGTGGTGGAAATTCCCAAGTACACCATCAACATGGTGAAGGAGGGCGGACATTAATCATGAAATGGACCGACGTAAACGACATCGCCATCGAACTCTATGAGAGCCACCCGGACGTTGACCCGCAATATGTCCGCTTTACTGACCTGCATGCCTGGGTAATGGCTTTGCCCGGCTTCAACGACGACCCCAACAAATCCAACGAAAAAATCCTAGAGGCCATCCAGATGGCCTGGATGGACGAGGCCAGCTGAATCCTGATGTGCAAGCGATGCCTGTTTTGTCGATTGGTACCTCGACATCGCGAATTGCAGCTCAGTATGTCGGACAGGAAATACGCATCAAGCCTCGCCGGTCCAAATGGACATCAATTTGGCTCTTGCTTCGCTGTTTGTGACTCATGTCATCTTCTGTAACAGACAACAGCCACCCTGAAGTTGCCGTAACTAAACTCCGGCCAGATAGCTTGACGAATTTTAGGGTTGGCTAAGCGGTTAGCTGGGCGTAAAGCAGCGGCAGTTGTTTCGGCAAGTCTGCCGGTTTGTGGATGACGACGTAGCGGCCAAGGCCAAACAGGTGGGAAAGATAGTCGGACCCTTTCTCGTCTACCGTCACGCAGAAGGGTTGTAATCCTTTCTCGCGAGCTTCCATGATGGCGTGGCGGGTGTCCTCGATGCCATAGCGTCCTTCGTATTGATCTAGGTCGTTGGGTTTGCCGTCGGTGAGAATGAGCATGAGTCGTTGCTGAGCTCGCTGCTCTGAGAGAATCGTTGTGGCATGGCGGATTGCTGCACCCATACGCGTATAGTAGCCGGGCTTCAAACCTGCGATTCGTCCGCGCGTGACATTGTCGTAGCGTTCGGAAAAATCCTTCAACACATGAAAACGCACGTTGTCGCGCCGTAGCGAGGAGAATCCATACAGCCCGAAGCGATCGCCGGTTACGGACAAAGCCTCGGAAAACAGGAACAGGGTGTCACGGATGACATCGATCACCCGCGCCTCATTGTTCACGTAGGCGTCAGTGGAAAGTGACAGGTCGGCCAGCAGCAGGCTGGCGAGGTCGCGTTGGTGCGCGCGAATATCCTTGTACAGTCCGCGTTCTGGCGCAGGGCGCTTCAGATGACGGTCGGTTGCATGCTCGAGACAAGCATCCAGATCCAGTTCGCTGCCGTTGAATTGCCGCTTGAGCCAGACTCGCCCGGGTGTCAGCGCTTCGAACTGGCGGCGGATGCGGCGCGCAGTAATGGATAGATGGGGCGGCAAGCTGCAGGGCGAGGCAGTAGTCGCCAACATCGGCCGCAGGCGGCAGTAGCCCGGTTGCAGCATCCGTTTTTTGTGCTGCCATTCCGGCAGTAGAATTCCGGGGCCAAGGGGTGTGTCGTCGGCGTGTTCCGGCGGCAAGTCGAGGTCGAAGCGCACCCGCGCCGCCGTGGTCTTGCTGTCGCGCGCCACGCTCAGACGTTTAAAGTCATTCGCTGCTTCACTTGGGTTGCTGTCTTCGTCCTCTT
>JAHENE010000130.1 GCA_024643305.1 Thiobacillaceae bacterium
AAGTGTTCGCACCCCTGCACCGTTTCTTCATTGCACTTGTACCCGTCTTCATATCGGGTTGCGCTTCCATCACGGGTTCTCAGAACCAGCCAGTTTTGGTTGAGACGCACGACCTGAACGGTGTTGAAGTCAAACGGGCCGAATGCAAACTAAACAACAACAAGGGGCAGTGGTATGTTTCAACGCCGGGCACTGTCATGGTTGTGCGTTCCAGCGAAGATCTGCTCGTGACATGCGAGAAGGACAGCTTCGAGACGGGTTATGCCAACGCGGTTTCTTCTGTAAAGGGAATGATGTTTGGCAACATCATCTTGGGCGGCGTGGTCGGCGCGGCGGTGGATCATGCCCAGGGCTCTGGCTACGAATACCCGAACATGATTCCGGTGGTGATGGGGAAACACATCACGATCAAGAACAAGGATCCGTCTGCCAAAAATAAGCTTGAAGAAAACAAGTAATTTGCGCTGACTTTCGACAACGCTGAACTGACAGGAAATCTCATGAAACTGACGATCTCTGCCGTACTCCTCGCCGCCCTGCTCGCGGGCTGTTCACATACCGCCACTTACAACTCAGCCTATCTTTCAGCGCCCCCGCCGGTGGCCGACGACAGAGTGGACGGCAAGGCGCTCATCTATACCGAGCGCGCTGATGACGCCTATGTTTTTTCGGGAAACCCTACCAGTTTTACAGGTGGAGGAACGACATTAAGTGAACCGCTGGGACAGATTACGCGTGAAGTTGCGGTGTATGTATTCGGCCGCTATTTCAAGGACGGTGCTGATGCCCGCAATTCACTGGACAATCTCTCGGGTTATCGTGTCGTTGTCAGACCGCGGCTTCTGGGTTTCTCATATGAATACAATCAGTTGCAAAACCTTGGTTTTGCCATTACCCCTGGCGTGACGCTTGAGATTGAAACCCAGCTTTTCGATCAGTCCGGCAAATCCTATTACTCGAAAAGATTTGCCTCGGGTCTGTCACAGGGGCACACCTACTTTGTGAGCGGCGAGCCGGGCGAGCGCATCAACCAGTTAACACATGAAACCATGTACAAGCTGATGGAACAGGCGGCCCAGGATATCAAGGGGGTACTGCGCACAAACAGTTCCTCGCCAGCTCCGTGAGACCAAGCGCGCCATTGCCGCGCAGGAGTGTACATCGGGCGCTGACGACGTTCGCGGTGGTGTTTGTGGGAAGAATGTAGGGGACAAAAAAAGGGGCCGGTTAAACCCGACCCCTTAATTTACCTGACACGACACCAGGCATTAGTTGGAGCTGACTGGTTTTGCGGCTGGCTTTCTGCCCGGAGCCGGCTTGGGAACATAGCCGGAAATGCGGCAGAGAAATCCCTCTACGGGTTTGCCGTCAAAATACCGGGTGATGCTGCACCGGGAAATTTCGCCCCGCTCTGACAGGTCGGCCAACGAGAAGCGGACCTTGGCAAGCGGGATCCCCGTTTCCTCGGCAATTTCCGAGTCCAAAAGCTGGCCGTGCTTTTTCAGGCATTGGATGATGGTGGCATGCATCTCGATTTCCTTAAGAGAAGATGAAAAGAGAGCCCACAGCTGACGATAACTGCAATCGCCTAAATGAAGGTCGAGAACATAAAGACCACATGAAAATGTAGCCTATGTGTTTGATTATTCTACACGTTTTAAGGGCAGAATGCCAGCATTGACCAAATCGGGGGTGCCAGCTGGTCTGCCCGCCCGATTGCCCCGCCGGAAGCCGCATGAATTCGCGGGGCCAAACGCCAACCAGCAAGGGGAAAACGCCCTCGCCGATCTCGCGCAGTGCCATTCAGCGCCATGTTGCACGGTAATTTCTGGAATTTCGGGGCGTATCCCGGCAAGCCAAAGCTTGCCACGAGAATGTGGCCTTGTTTATCCTGTATCTGAACCCGGCTTAATTAGAGAGAAATACGAAAATGACGCAGGAAGCCTTGAAGTGCCCCATTCCGGAAAATGAAAACGAACGGTTGCAGGCTGTCCTTTCGTACGATGTTCTGGACACGCCGCCAGAGCTGGATTTTGACGCGCTGACGCGGATTGCCGCCCATGCCTTCAACGTGCCTGCGGCCCTAGTCGGCCTGATGGATGCAGACCGCCTCTGGTTCAAGTCGCGGCTTGGTCTGGATGTACCGCAACTGGATCGCGAACTTGCATTTTGCGCCTACGCCGTGATGCGCCCTGACGAACTGCTGGTAGTCGAAGACCTCAGCAAGGATCCCCGCTTCGAGAACAATCCGCTGGTGACTCAGGCGCCCAATTTGCGCTTCTATGCCGGCGCACCGCTGGTTGAATCCAATGGTTATGCGCTGGGCACGATTGCGGTGGTGGACAACAAGCCGCGCACATTGAATGACGACGAGCGCGCGATTTTGAAGGACATTTCCACGCTGGTGGTCACCGCCCTGGAAAGCAGGCGACGGGCCAATATGCTTGGCCGCCTGGCATTGACCGACCACCTGACAGGCCTGGCCAACCGCCCGCAATTCGACAGGGTGCTTGAAAGCGAGGTGGCGCATTCCAAGCGTACCGGCACCCCTTTCAACCTGTTGTACCTGGATCTGGACGGGTTCAAGGTCATCAATGACCAATACGGCCATGCTGCCGGCGACGAGGTGCTGCGTGAAGTCGCGCACCGCCTTGTGAAGGCAGTACGCACGGAGGATATCGTGGCCCGCTTTGGCGGCGACGAGTTTGGCGTGGTCGTGCGTTCAAGCCCGCAGGATCCTGCACACAAGCTGGCGGAGCGCATAACCCAGGAAATTTCCGTTCCGATCGCACTTAGCAGGGGCGCTTCCGTCGAGGTGGGCGTCTCCGTTGGAATTGCAACCTGCACAAGGGATGTGGCCACCGGGGCGATACTGCGGGATATGGCCGACAGCTCGCTTTATGAATCCAAGCGTCAACGAGGCAGGCGCTAGGAATGCGGCTCCGGTTTTGCACTTTGGGGTTGAGCAATACCTGCCCTGTAAGCTTCATTCGGGTTTTTGTCGCGATTGCAGTTGCTGCTGCCGGCGCTCAGGCTTTTGCAGATAGTGCCGAGACCCTGCCCTCCGGCGTGGTGGTGATGCACCTGGTTCAAGGCAGCGGACCGCATCCTGCCGCCAGCGACACGGTAAAAGTGCACTATCGCGGCACGCTCACCAATGGCACGGAGTTCGACAGCTCTTACAAGCGAAACCTGCCGGCTTCCTTTCCGTTGAATCGCGTCATTCCTTGCTGGACGGAAGGCATGCAGAAAATGCGTACGGGCGGCAAAGCCAGGTTGTTTTGCCCTGCCAATACGGCATATGGCGCGCGCGGCATTCCCGGTGTCGTTCCGCCCAATAGCGTGCTGACGTTTGAAGTCGAGCTGCTGGGTATCGAGGACAAGAAATCCTGGTTCGAATAAGCCTTTTTTAATACCTCCATGACGCGCTTCCTCGCCATTCTCTTCGCGTTGTTTGCTGCTGTCTGGATCTGGGCAGCCATCAATCCGGTCTATCCGCACGACTGGCTGCTGGAAAATTATCTGGTGTTCATTTTCCTGCCGGTAATTCTGCTGAGCGGGTGCTATTTCAAGCTCTCGAATCTCTCCTACACGCTGATCACCCTGTTTATGCTGATGCATGTGATCGGCTCGCATTACACATATGCCGAAGTTCCGTTCGGCGACACGCTGCAGTCGTGGTTCGGTGCCGAACGCAACATGTACGACCGGCTGGTGCATTTCAGTTTCGGCCTGCTGCTGGCCTATCCCATGCGTGAGGTGTTCATGCGCGTGGCGAAGACACACGGGGTGTGGGCATACTGGTTTCCGCTGGAACTGGTGATGGCATTTTCCGGCGGTTATGAGATCCTGGAATGGCTGGTGGCGGCGCGAGTCGACCCCTCTGCAGGACTGGCTTTCCTTGGCGCGCAGGGCGACGTCTGGGATGCGCAGAAAGACATGGCTGTTGCGGCAATCGGCGCGGCTGCGACGATGCTGCTGACAGCCCTGATCAACTGGCGGCTTGATCCATCCTTCGGCAGCGAGCTGCGCGAGAGCCTGAAGATAGAAACGGGCGACAAGCCCCTGGGGGAAGCGGCATTGCGCGAGCTGCTCAAGCGCAGGCGCGACTAGCTCCGCGCCCTTAAACACGTCATGCTTTTGCATGTGGCATCATCATGGGCTTGTCCGAACTGGACGCAAGGCAAAACATGAGCAAATCGACTACCGCCGCAATACTGTCCGCCCTCGTGCTTCCAGGCGCCGGCCATCTTTACCTGAAGAAATTCGTGCGCGGCATCGCATTGATCACCATCAGCCTGGCCTGTGCGGCCGTGGTGGTTAACCACGCGATACAACAGGCCTCGCTTATCCTCGACGAAATCGATCTCGAAACGGCCGCGCTCGATCCGGGCCAGGTTTCTGCGTTGCTCACTCAGGCGCAAGGTGCTTCGGGGGATGGCCTGGCCATGCTGGTGCTGGCGGGCTGTTGGGTGGTGGGGATTGTTGACGCCTACCGCCTGGGCAAAAAATAGTTGAAAGATACGACTTTAGTCATATAGGCTTCATGCCAATATGCACGCAAAATAGTCGTAGCGGCTGCAGGGACGGCAACAATAAATACTGCGCCGGTCTCGAACAAACAATAAAGACCTCAACAAGAAAGAACAACAATGGCATGGCTGTTTGAATGGAACTGGCTGGGGTATCTCTGGACAATCCTGATCGGCGGACAACTGTTGGCTGTGGCAGGGATTTTCGCAGGCGAGATCGCATCGGTGAAGGAAACCGGCGAAGGCCAGCGGAATACGGACAGGCTGTTCGGTTATGTGGCCATCAGTCTTCTCGGCAGTTCGGTCCTGCTTTGTCTGGTGACGATATTCTTCTGGAATCTCAGGACGGCGCTGTGGCTTCTGGTCGCCACTTCCTTGATGATGGCCGTGATCTTCGGATTCGCCTCTATCGTGATGAGGCTGATTTCCAGGTAGGGATTGACAGGAAGGCAAACCAGACTGCCCGCCGCGCCTTCGAACAACCCGGATCAGACACCACTGTCTGCACAGGAGGCCCCGCAATGAAAACCCTCGAAGAAAGAATGGCGCAGGTTGAAGCCCGCCTTGAACGGATCGAGCGCCTGCTGCCGGCCATGCCGGCGATGGACAAGACCGAATCAGGCAAACCCGCTTCAGAGCTCAGCCAGCCCGCTCCACCGCCCGCTTACACCCCCCCGCCGACACGGCGCATTTCTGACCCTTCCTTCGTCACGCCTTCACATACGTTGTCGGTCACCCAGATTCTGGGCTGGACTGGCGCGACGGCGCTGGTGCTGGCGGTAGCCTACCTGATCCGGCTCGCGCTCGATGCCGGCTGGCTGACGCCGGAACGGCAGCTTGGGCTTGCGGTCCTGAGCGGGTTCTCGTTGATTGGTGCAGGGTTGTGGCTGCGCTCGACTGACCGTCAGTACGCAAGCCTGCTGCCTGCCGGCGGACTGGTGGTGCTGTTCCTGTCGATCTACGGTGCGCATCTTTACTATCACTTTATCGGCGCGCCGATGGCAACCGGCGCGGTAATCCTGACCTGCCTCGCCGCGCTTTGGCTGGGACGGCTGTTCGAGAGCGAGCTCTATGCTTTGTTTGCTGTGGTGGGCTCGTATTCTGCGCCGTTTCTTCTGCACTCGCTGGCCGGCTCGGTGACGGATCTGGTGATTTATTTTTCGGCGTGGAGTGTGCTTTTCTGCCTCTATTCCATCTGGATTGGCCATCGCCGCACTTACCTTCTGGCCGCCTATCTGGCCTTGCTGGGTTTTCATTACCTGTGGAAGCAGATGACGCCGGACGAGTGGGAAGCAGCCTTTGCATTTCAGACGATCCAGTTCGCGATATTTCTCGGCGGTGCGATTGGCTTTTCAGTTCACCATCAGCAGCCCATGCATTCTGACGAAGCTGTCGCCCATTTACCCCTGCTGCTGATTTTTTACGCGCTGCAGTATTCGCT
>JAHENE010000131.1:0-4335 GCA_024643305.1 Thiobacillaceae bacterium
ATGCCAAGGGCTACGCGCTAGACGAAGCGGCCAAGCTGCTAAAACAGCAAGGCATCAGAAATGCGCTCATCAACATCGGCGGCAATGTCATGGCCCTGGGCAGCCATGGCGACCGGGCATGGAAGGTCGGCATCCAGCATCCGCGAAACCCCGGCGTCATCGCCACCCTGGAATTGCACGATGGCGAAGCCATTGGCACCTCGGGCGATTATCAGCGCTACTTCGAGTCCGGCGGAAGGCGCTACTGCCATCTGATCGACCCCCGCACCGGCCGGCCGGCGGAAGGCATGCAATCGGTAACCGTACTCGTCTCCGGGGATCACGCTGGCACCCGCTCTGACGTGTTGAGCAAGCCCTTGTTCATTGGCGGACCAGACCACCTCGAAAGCCAGGCCGCGAAGCTCGAAATTCTGCATGTGCTGGCTGTAGCATCCGATGGCAGCATCCAGGTCTCGCCGGCCATGGAAAAACGCCTGCACCGGGAAGACCCCGGACAAGCCTTCCACCTGCTAAAGGCGGTAAGATAAGGCCCTGCACGACATCCTTTATTTTTATTATTCGCATCCATCATGATTGGTGTATTACTCGTTACACACGGGCCACTGGGCGACGACCTGATTGAAGCCGTTTCGCATGTGCTTGGCTCAAGGCCACAAGAAATTGAAGCGCTGGACGTGTCCTCCCGCGCCGAACCTGTAGACACAGAAGCAAGCATTACCGCCCACATGCGAGAACTCGACAAGGGCGAAGGCGTGCTGGTGCTCACCGACGTCTACGGCGCCACCCCCAGCAACTGCATGTGCCGCGCACTGGAGCCCGGCCATGCCGCCGGCGTTTCCGGACTGAACCTGCCCATGCTGTTGAAAACCCTGAACTACCGGGATCTTCCACTGGAGCAGCTTGCTGAAAAGGCAGCCGCCGGCGGTCAGGAAGGCATCTCCATCATTTCCCAGGACATGTGCAATGCCACAACAGGACATTGAAGTCGTCAACAAACTGGGCTTGCACGCGCGCGCATCGGCCAAGCTTACCCAACTTGCATCCAGCTTCAAAAGCGATGTGCACATCGCTCGCAATGGCCGCCGCGTCAATGCAAAAAGCATCATGGGCGTCATGATGCTGGCGGCGGCGAAAGGCACAACCGTTACCGTGGATACAGCCGGCCCGGACGAAGCCGAAGCGCTGGCTGCAGTTGCCGCGCTGTTTGCCGACATGTTTGGAGAGGGCGAGTAAGGATGGCAAGGGCATGAGTTTTACCCTGCATGGCATTGGCGCCTCCACCGGCATTGCCATTGGCCGCGCCCACCTGGCCTCGCCTTCACGCGTGGAAGTGGCGCATTATGTGCTGCCCGAAGACCTGCTCGACTCCGAGATCAAACGCTTTGAAGAAGCGGTAGAACAAACGCGGCAAGAACTGCGCACTTTGCGCTCCCAAATTCCGGCGCACGCGCCGGCAGAACTGCCCGCATTCCTGGACATGCACCTGCTCATCCTCGACGACAACATGATCGACGAGGAACCCAAGCGCCTGATCCGCGAGCAGCGCTGCAATGCCGAATGGGCCCTGACCCAGCAGATGGAAGCGCTGGTTGCGCGGTTCGAAGAAATAGAAGATGCCTACCTGCGTTCGCGCCAGGAAGACGTCGTGCAGGTTGTGCAGCGCGTCATCAAAACGCTGGTAGGCCACCCAGGCACCGCCCTGCCGCAGGCCGAAGTCGCCGAAGAATGCGTGCTGGTCGCGCACGAAGTCACGCCGGCGGACATGATCCTGTTCAAGAACACCAAGTTCGCCGCCTTCATCACCGACCTGGGCGGCGCCACCTCACACACCGCCATTCTTGCCCGCGGCCTTGGCATCCCTGCTGTAATGGCCCTGCACCAGGCCCGCAACCTCATCCGCGACCATGAATGGATCATCGTCGATGGCCGCGAAGGCGTCGTCATCGTCGACCCCGACGAAAAGGTGCTGGAGGAATACCGCGCCAAGCAAGCCAAGTGGCGGCACGAAACCGAAAAACTCAAAAAGCTCAAATCCAGCCGCGCCGTTACCATGGACGGTGCCGCCATTGAACTCCATGCAAATATCGAGTTGCCGGAAGACATGCCCGCAGTCAAGGAATCCGGCGCGCAAGGCATCGGCCTTTTCCGCAGCGAATTCCTTTTTCTGAACCGCGACGACCTGCCTACCGAAGAAGAACAGTTCCAGTCCTACCTGGAAGTGCTCGAATCCATGGACGGCAAACCCGTAACCATCCGCACCCTGGATCTTGGCGCAGACAAGCAGGCACCCTGGGGCCACACCGTGGCCGACAACCCCGCACTTGGCTTGCGCGCCATCCGCCTGTGTCTCGCCGAGCCGCGTCTTTTTGAAACCCAGCTTCGCGCCATCCTGCGTGCTTCAGCTTATGGCAAGGCGCGCATCCTGATCCCCATGCTGGGCAACTTCGGCGAATTGCGCGCCACCCTGCAACTGATCGAAGCCACCAAGCAGGTACTGCGCGACCAGAAAATCAAGTTTGATGACCACATCCCCGTTGGCGGCATGATTGAAGTGCCTGCCGCCGCCCTGCTTGCCGATCAGTTCGCCAAACAGCTCGACTTCATGTCCATCGGCACCAACGACCTCATCCAGTACACCCTCGCCATCGACCGCGCCGACGACGCCGTGGCCCACTTGTACGACCCATTGCATCCCGCAGTGCTGCATCTTATCCAGCACACCATCAAGAGCGGCAAAAAAGCCGGCCGGCCCGTTTCCGTATGCGGCGAAATGGCAGGCGACCCCAAGCTGACCAGACTGCTACTCGGCCTTGGCCTGCGCCACTTCTCCATGCAACCGGCGAGTATCCTCTCCGTCAAGCAACAGGTCATGCGCAGCATGCTGGACGAAGTCACCGACCTTGCCCAGCGCCTGCAAAAAAACACCGACCCCGAAAAAACCACCAGCCTGCTCGACAAACTCAATACTTGAATTTTCAGCCCTCCTCCCGCGAGGGCGGGCCGGGCTGAAGGGCAAGCCCAGCCAAACACATCCCCAATGCCACAAACAAAACACCCTGACTACTGGCTCACCGCCCGCCGCGCACTTACCCGCGCCGACCCAGTCATGGCCAGGCTGATCCGAGCCCATCCCGAAGTCGCCCTGAAAAGCCGAGGCAACCCCTTCGAAACCCTGCTACGCGCCATCGTAGGCCAGCAGATATCCGTCAAAGCCGCCGATGCCGTCTGGGCAAGAGTCTGCGCGGCCACCCCCATTCAAGCCGAGAAAATCTCAACACTTGAAATCGACCACCTGCGAGCCTGCGGACTCTCGCGCATGAAGGCCGAATACGCCATCGACCTCGCCGCACACTTTGCCGAGGGCCGCATCAAACCCCGGCGCTGGGCGCGCATGGACGACGAAACCATCATCGAAGAACTTGTTGACGTGCGCGGCATCGGCCGCTGGACAGCAGAAATGTTTCTCATCTTCCACCTGCTGCGACCAAACGTATGGCCGGTGGACGACCTGGGCCTGCTCAAGGCCATCAGCCTGCATTACCGGGACGGAAAGAAAGTGAGCGCTCGCGAAGCAAAAGAAATCGGTGAAACCTGGCAGCCCTGGCGTACCGTTGCAACCTGGTATCTGTGGCGCAGCCTGGACCCGGTGGCAGTTGAATATTGAGCCAAGGCGGAAGTCAGCCGGGCTACTGTTACAGAAGAAAACAGCTATGCCGTTCGGCATATTGCGTTTCCGTACAGATACTGTAATGCTTTACTCGAATGCGATAGCGCACCTGGTCAAGAAGTTTTGGGGGAGAAGCTCCAGGTGTGTTTGCCATCCGCACAAGCCCCTTCCATTAACCACAAACCAATAAATAACAAATAGTTATGAAACAGAAACCGGTGTTATACACCTTCAACCAACCTAAATATACACCTGCACAGGTGTATATTTCACGTTAGGTGTATTTCTAATGCACACCCCCTTAGAGCCAATCGAGAACAATTTCAAATCCTATTTTTTGTGGGGTATCGGTTTTGTTATCGCCCAGTTGTTTCTGAGCCTGTTGGGTGTCCTGCTTCCTTGGCAAGGTATAAAACCGTTAATTCTCCTGCTTTCCTATGCGTCTGAGTTTGGGGCTTTCGTTTGTTTCGTCATCGGTGGTTGGAAGGTCATCCTAATTTGGCGCTCCGCTTCGCAAAAAGCTCAACAAAAAACCAGCGCAGCCTCTCAAAATGAATCCAGCACCTAACCCGGCGGTCAAGTCCGCTCCGCTTCGCTACGCTGGGACGCCGCTAAAGCGGCGCCCCTTACCTCTACTACAAGGGCTTCCCCGTCCATGCAACAGACCC
>JAHENE010000131.1:4345-5954 GCA_024643305.1 Thiobacillaceae bacterium
CCACGAGCTTGCCGCGTTACTACGAAAGTACGTTCTTGCACACATAGCAACGCCCAACCCATCATTCAACACGGACTGGCGCGATAAAGCCGCGCCAGCCGGTTAATTCAAACTACAAGGGCTTCCCCGTCCATGCAACAGACCCGTTGAAATTTTCTTCAACGCGCCCTGATATAAGTTTCCGTTCGTTTCGTTCTGTTCCGTTTCTTGCTGACCACTTGCCGACTTCCTTTGCGATGCGAGAACGGTGCGGGACTGCAACACTACAACCGGTCATGTTGGGCTTCTTGCCCGGACCCTGATGAAAGACGCGCGCGGGGGCCTCAATCGTTAGCCGGGAGTACCTTCCTCCCCTTGAGTTAACCAGGTACACCCCGCGCGGGTCCAACCCGCTTCACATCAACGCTGGCAGTCCAGCTGTGATCTTTGTTTCTCCTCTTTCCTGTAGACGATTTTTCGGTTTTGGCTTCAGGCCGCGTCCGGATTCAGCCGGAAGTCTTCGCCATACTTCAGCACCGCCCACGCCAGCCGGGCGTTCTTGGCGGCAATCGCCACCGCCGCTTTCCAGTAGCCGCGCCGCTCCAAGAGGCTCCTGGCCCAGCGGCTGTGCCGATCCTGCTTGTCGCCCAGACTGTTCAGCACGGCTCTGGCGCCCAGCACCAGGTTGCTTCGCAGGTAGGGATCGCCGGCCTTGGTAATGCGGCCAAGCCGGGCCTTGCCGCCGCTGGAGTACTGGCCGGGCACCAGGCCGATCCAGGCGGCCAGCTGGCGGCCGTTGGCAAAGTCATGGCCGCAGCCGATGCTGTAGAGAAGCGCGCTGGCGGTGGTGGGGCCGATGCCGGGAAGTTGCATGAGCCGTTTGCTGCGCCGGTCTTCGCGGGCGGCCTGGGCGATGAGTTTGTCGTATTCGTGGATGTGTTCGTCAAGCCGGTCGGCATGAGCGAGCAGGTCGCCAACACAGCGGTTGGCGTGTCCGGGAAGGTCTTCGAGATGGGCGCCGATCTCGCTACGCAGGCGTTCGATCTTCTGGGGCAGGACGATGCCGAATTCGGCAATCAGGCCGCGCAGACGGTTGTAGAGCGCGGTGCGTTCTTCAACGAATCCCTGGCGGGTGCGGTGCAGGCAAAGCATGGCTTGCTGGTCTGCATCCTTGATGGGAACGAAGCGCATGTGCGGGCGGGTGACGGTTTCGCAGATGGCGGCGGCGTCCGCGGCGTCGTTCTTGCCGCGGCGTCCACTCATGCGGTAGGGGGTGACGAATTTGGGGGCAACCAGCCGCACTTCGTGGCCGTGCTGGATGAACAGCCGCGCCCAGTGATGCGCGCCGGTACAGGCTTCCATGCCGATCACGCAGGGCGGCAGGTTGGCGATCAGCGGCAGCAGTTCTTCGCGCCGTACCTTGGGCTTGACCAGAACGGCACGGCCTGTCTGGTCAACGCCATGCAATGCGAATATATTCTTGGCGAGATCGATCCCAAGCGTGACAATAGCCATGACTTCCCCTCCTTTGGTGTTGATGAAAACTCACATTTCCATCTTGGCACTTTCGTTGCCGTTCGCGACTTATCCGTCGCAGCCTCGGGACGGGGAAGTCCCTTTCATTCGTTAG
>JAHENE010000132.1 GCA_024643305.1 Thiobacillaceae bacterium
TCCACTTCCATCGCCCGCCCTTCGCAATCCAACGGTACCGAAAGCTGGCCTGCCACGCGTACGATCAGCCCACGCCAGTCATCGAGCAAATCCGCAAAACGGACAAAGGCGACATCGGCACAGTTCGCTGAAAACTCCACAACGTGCCGCATATAGCTCTGCCAGAGCTTCAGACCCTCAGCGATACCCATATCGCCGCGTGCATGCAACGACTGCGCGACTTCGAGGGGGTTCCGGATGGGCACCACATAGACAGGCCGATAACCCGCCGCGACAAGTGCACGGTGCCATAACGGTATCAGGACGCAGATCCGCGGATCCTTGATCAGGATGGTGTCGGCATTGCCATATTCCGTAGCCAGTAACGCCCGGGCGTCCTCGATGAACGCCTCAACCAACCCCCCTTCTTCGGGCAGTTCAAAATCCACTTTATTCCAGGCCCCGCCCAACTGAGTCAACATCCGATCGTTCAGCTCTATGACGTTCTCAGGTTCCCAGAAACCGCGGGCATTGACCTCAAGCTTCGCTGGCCGCAAGTTCTTTGGTAAGTAGGCCCCGCACAGATTCAGCACCCTGGACAGCGCCGAGGTTCCGCTGCGATGCATTCCCAAAACCACCAGTGCAGTCCTGCCCTTCCTGCCCCGTGAGTCCGCCGTGTCTTCCCCAGCTTTGCTTGCTTCCGCCTCGGCAAGCAGGTCACGCGCCAGTTCCCGCAAGGTGGACACGGGAAGCAGGTGCCCGAAACCACTTTCCAGGGCCCATTTCAGCGCCAACAATCGGTTATCAGGCGACTGGGGGGCAAGGGCATTCGCACACCCCGAGCCTGACAAGGTATCGGCGAGACACTGACCCACGATCTGGTCCCGCTCCTGCCGCTCCATTTGCTGCACCTGGATATTGGCGCCGCCCGCCAGATCGCGACAAAAATATAGTGGCTCCCTTACGACCAAAGGCTCGGCAAGCGCAACCGCCCGGAGGCAAAAATCCCAGCCATGGTTGCAGACAAAATCGCGGAATCCGCCCAGCGTCTGAAAAAAGGCGCGCTCGACGAAGATATTGCCGCTCGAGATTGCTGCATTACCGGCGAGAAACGCGAAACTGTTCGATGTCTTTCCAAGGAGCGCATGCTGTTTCTGTCGGAAAACGTCAGCGGGGCCCGACGTCCTGTCATCCAGCTTACCTTCGCTCGCCTCTCGAACGAGTGAAAACCCCCAACGCGCCTCGCGTTGTGCGATCTCGTCAACGAGACGGGCAATGCGGTCGGGGGCATAACGGTCATTGGCGTCCAGAAATGCCAGATAACTGCCTTGGGCCAGCGCCGCGCCCTCATTAAAGGCCATCGGGATGGTGCTGTCTTCAAGGCAAACGAAGCGTGTCGGCAGTTGCACCTCGTCCAAACACGCCTGGACAACTTTCCGGGTTTCATCCGCCGGGCAGAGAACAATGAGTTCGATGTTCGGATAGGTCTGTCTGGCCACCGAGAGCACAGACTCCGCCACATGAGCACCATGCGGCGACACGGCCATCACCACGCTGACCAGAGGGGGGTCCCCGCCGACTTCCTGCCGACGAAGGGATGCCTCCCACGCAACGAAATCCTCAAGCAATTGTGCTTGCCTGCGGTTTGTCTTTGAAGTGAGCATTCTGGCCAAAGCTGCCTGGAGGCTGGCACGTGCTTTCGGAATCGCCCATTCGGTCTTTTCCGTGGTTTCCAGCAATATTTCCAGGGCCTCACGGTAACGCAAGCGCGACATGAGCAAAATGCCCAGCAAACGACTCACCCCCAGATCATCCGGGTTCTCTGCCAAGGCAGTGCGATACAGCGCTTCCGCCTTCGCAAGGGCTCCGGCATTATGCGCGTCCAATGCTTCTAACCGAGGCGACAAGTCACGCGCAACCGACCCACAGCAGTGTTTGAATCTGCGACCGCTACCGCATGAACAGGGACTGTTTCTAGAAATCATCTTCTTTGCTTGTTTACTTCTCTGTCAGCCTGACCTTATTTTCCATTGCCTAGCCATGGCTACGTGCCCTTACCTATGCCAGTGGGGGATGCACAAGTTTTCTTTTGACCTGCGTTCGAAATTTGCGTCCACTCACCATTTAAGCTTCATGTTCAACTCTACCAGATGCGTAAAAACCCCTAATAAGCGGGCTTTGGTTTGCCTGCTCGAAATTCATTTGTAATGCATGGATTCCATACGGCTACTCGCAAAAAAACAAAAACAGGATTCGATAACCCGTCAAAGGTTTCCCAACCGCCCGAGTTGTGCTCAAATCGGGCTCTTCCGTTTCACGCCAACATCCGAAACGGGCCGGGGAGAATTCCTGGCACAAGATTTATACAAAGCAAATGAACATACCCGTCAGTGAACTGATCGTCAGATACATGGAGCACCTGGGTGTCGACTGCATTTTCGGCATCCCCGGCTCGCACATCCTGCCCGTTTACGACGCGCTCTACGATTCCAAAATCAAGAGCATGCTGGTCAAACACGAGCAGGCTGCAGCCTTCATGGCCGGCGGCCATGCCCGGGTCACGGGCGGCGTCGGCGCCTGCATCACCACGGCCGGGCCGGGGGCGACCAACCTCGTTACCGCCATTGCCAGCGCCTATGCCGACCACCTGCCCGTGCTCGCCATCACCGGCGAGGCGCCCACCTACATCTTCGGCAAGGGCGGCCTGCAGGAAAGCTCGGGCGAAGGCGGCGCCATCGACCAAGTGGCCCTGTTCGCCGGCATCACCCGCTACCACAAGCTGGTCGAGCGCACCGACTACCTGGGCACCGTGCTCAACCAGGCCGCCAAGCACCTGCAATCCAAAACGCCCGGTCCGGTGGTGTTGAGCATTCCCTACAACATCCAGAAAGAACTGGTGGATGACAGCATCCTCGATGACATCACCTTCAGCCGCGCCAACACCGAATGCTTCATCGCCGACGCCCACATCGACAAGACCCTCGCGCTGCTGAAAGAGGCCAAGAAACCGCTGATCATCGCCGGCTATGGCTGCATTCGTTCCAACGCACAAGAAGCCTTGAGCCGCATCTGTGAACGGCTCAACATCCCGGTCACCAGCAGTTTGAAAGCAAAAGGCGCGGTCGACGAACGCTCGACGCTAGCGTTGGGCAGCCTCGGCGTCACTTCCGGCGGCCATGCCCTGCGCTATCTGGAACAGGAAGCCGACCTGGTGCTGGTGCTGGGCGCGGGCTTCAACGAGCGCACCAGCTATGTGTGGGACAAAAACCTGCTGGCCGGCAAGAAGCTGATCCAGGTCGACAACAGCGCCCAGCAACTGGAAAAGGTCTTCCGCGCCGACCTCACGGTGCATGCCGACCTGGGCGCCTATTTGAAAGCGCTCGATACCGCCTTGCAAACGCAGAACCTTCCGGCCAAGGCGCCGGTGGATGTCGCCGCCTTCATCAAAAACGCGCAGAAGCAATCCGACGATGCCGGCGAGACCATCTTCGACGAGAAATTCGACCAGGTGCGCGCCTTTTACGGCTGGCTGGAAAAACAGTTTCCGGAAGGCCTGGTCATGTTCGACGACAACATCGTCTTCGCGCAAAACTTCTACCGCGTATCCAGCAAGGACCGCTTCTACCCCAACACCGGCATCTCGTCGCTGGGCCATGCCATCCCCGCTGCCATCGGTGCCGGCTGCGCCATCAAGCAGCCCCTGTTCGCCGTCATCGGCGACGGCGGCTTCCACATGTGCGCCATGGAGATCATGACCGCGGTCAACTACAACATCCCGCTCAACGTGGTGCTGTTCAACAACAACACCATGGGTCTCATCCGCAAGAACCAGCACCACCTCTACCAGGACCGCTTCATCGACTGCGACTTCACCAATCCGGATTACGCGCTGCTGGCCCAATCCTTCGGCATCAATCACGTGCGGGTGGATAACGAACAGGACCTGGACAAACTGGCGGCGCTCGATTTCCGCCAGGGCATCAACCTCATCGAGGTCATGATCGATCAGGATGCCTACCCCAACTACTCATCGCGCCGCTAGCGGAGCACTATAAAAAGTAACGCATGAGCGGTTTGACTACCACGCAGCTGGAACAAGCCATGTGGTCAGACGGGGCAGACTTCTATGCGCTGCTGGCCGACTACCAAGCCCTGTTCCGCGAGCAGGAAGCGCTCATTCAACAAAGCGGCAAAGATGACCGCCACGACTTCATCCTCGGCATCCCCATCGCAGACCGCCCACCCCACCTGCGCGCCTGCCTGGAAAGCCTCTATCAGGTCTGCCAACTCTACAACTACGGCGGCAAGACCAACGGCGTGTGGAACAAGATCCAGGTCGTCGTCGCCGAGGACAGCCGCGATGAGGCCAACATCCGCCGCGACATCGAACTGGTGGAGGAATACCGGCAGAAAGGCCTGCAGGTCCATCACTTCGGCCTGGATGAACAGTACGACCTGCTGCACGCGCTGCCTGAAGACAAGCGCGAACACCTGGGCCATCTGCTCACCACCCAACCACGAGAAAAGTTTTACCTCAAGGGCCAGGCCGCCAACCGCAACCTCAGCTACCTCAAGTTCCTGCAGCTGACCCAAAACAAGGACCGCACGCTGTATTACCTGGTCGACAGCGACCAGAGCTTTTGCGTCAACCGCCAAACAGAGACTGGCGAAGAGGCGGTATACGCGCTGAACTACTTCCACACCATCGACCAAATCTTCCGCAGCACTGACACCCTCATGCTCACCGGCAAGATGGTGGGCGACCCACCGGTATCGCCCTCGGTAATGGCCGCCAACTTCCTCGACGATGTCAGCGCCTACTTCACCCGCCTGGGCCAACTGGCTGGAATCCAGTCCTGCCAGTTTCACGGCGCACAGCAAAAGCCGGGCGATGCGGCCTATCACGACCTGGCCGGGCTCTTCGGCTTCGAGCACAAGCAGGCCAGCTTCGATTACGCATGCAGGCTTTCCGGCAACCACGACCATGTCGCGTGTCTCACCGATTTTGCCAGTCGGCTCAACGCCTTCTTCTTCGGCGAGCACCTCACGCGCAAGACCTGGTTCGACTATGGAAAAGGTTTCAGCCAGCTCAGCCCCGCGCGCACCATCTACCCCGGCAACTACATCGTCAACTACGCCGGGCTCAAATACGTCATCCCCTTCGGGCATTTGCGCCTGAGAATGTCCGGCCCCACCGCCGGGCGGCTGATCGCCGCCGAGATCGGGCCGCGCTTTGCCTCCTTCAACATGCCCAACCTGCACCGGCGCACCACCGAGGCCGGGCTTGCCGACGACTTCCGCCCTGGCGTGGAAATCGGCCAGGAAAGCATCGACCTCGGCAACGAATTCGAGCGCCAGTTCTTCGGCGACCTGATGCTGTTTTCCACCGAAGAACTGGTAAAGCAGGCAGACGTGAACCAGCCCTTCGCCCGCGAAGCGGTCGAGGCCGTCATCGATCAAAAAGAAGCCGAGATGCTGGCGCTGTATCGGCAAAAACACGAGGCCATCGTGCAAAAGAACCGGCAATTGAACGAACGGGTGTTCAAGGCCGGGCATTGGTGGCTACATTCGCCAGAAGTGGCGAATGCATTAGGGCAGCTGCGTGCCTTCATCGACAACATCGACCGCAACTTTGGCGAGCACGCCCCGGCCTGGCAGCAGATTCAATCCAGCGAGCACCGCGCCCAGCGCAAGCAGCAGATCGTCGAGGCCTTGCTTAATTACCGCTCGGAGCGAAATGCGTGGGACAGCCTGTTCTGACAGGTTATTCCATTTCCAGATTGAAAAGATCGCGAAGGCGAGCCGCAGACAGTGCTGTAGCACGGCAAGGCGAAAGCGACAAAGAGATTTTCAATCTGGAAACGGAATTAGCCATAGACCGCATCATGGTCGCCGACATT
>JAHENE010000003.1 GCA_024643305.1 Thiobacillaceae bacterium
CGCAAGCAGGCGGTCGCGCTTGCAGCGGCCCAGCGAGTGACCGGTATGAACCAGTGGAATGCCAGTGAGTTGCGACAGCTTGGCGCCGACGTAGCCGCCATCCGCGTAGTGGCTGTGGATCATGTCGGGCAGGCGCTGCTGGGCGCGCATGAATAGCAGGCAGCGGTCCACCAGCGAATCCAGGTGAGGCCACAGCAGTTCCTTGCGCAGGTAGCGTTTCGGGCCGAAAGGCAAACGGACAATGCGCGCACCCGGTGCGATGTCCTCCTCGGGCAGGGCATAGCCTGCGTCGACTTGCGGGTCTTCGATAAGGCGGGTCAACACATCCACTTGCGCGACTTCTGGTTGCGACGCGAGTGCGCGTGCAAGCTCCAGCACATAAGTGGTCTGGCCGCCGGTGTCCTCATCGCGTCCTAGTTCCGGCGTATGGGTCCGGATGAGACCGTGCAAGTTCAACATCATGATGTAACGGCCGTCAGCGCTCATCGGTTTCCTTCCAGCCGGACAGGGCTTGTTCGTATAGCGCGTCGTCTTCGGGAACTGCGCCGCGTATGCCCAGCACCTTTCGCGCAAAAGCATCTGCGCGCTCAAGCAACCTGGTCAGCGGCCAGTCGAGAAGCAGGCCGGCGATGGCGACAGCGGAAAAAGCGTCCCCCGCCCCTACCGTGTCGATGACCGGGGCAGTCATTGCTTGCGCCGGTAGTTCCACGCTGCGCCCATCAGGCATGGCGGCGTAAGCGCCGTTCTCGCCACGGGTCAAAATCAGCATGCGCAAGTCATACCGGTTCAACAAATGCAGGCAAACGGACTCAAGGCTGCCCCTCAGGTTGAGCCAGCGACGGAGAATGTCGAGCTCGTCATCATTTGTTTTTAGTACATGGGCATGGCGTATCAGGCTTTCGGTTCGGGCGCGGTCGAACCAGGGCTGGCGCAGGTTCAGGTCGAGAAACTTCAAACCCGGGCTCAAACGCAGTACGCTGAGCAGGGAGCGATATGAAGTCGTGTGACGAGAGGCAAGCGTGCCGTAATAGACCACTTGCGGTCGTGCGGCCAGCGCCCCAAGACGCGCCATGCCTTGGTGGATGTGGTCATAGGCCTGATCATCCAGGATTTCAAAAGTATGGCCGGATTCATTCAAATCGACCCTGACGCTGCCAGTTGGGTGGAGCGGATCGATCTGAATGCAGCTTGCATCCATTGTGAAGCGTTCCATTGCCTGTAGAACCTTGACCTGCGCCTCGTCGCGGCCGATGCGACTGATGAGCAAGGGAGGCAGGCCGAAACCGGCCAGATGCCTGGCGACATTGAATGGCGCGCCACCCAATACTGTGCGATCGGGAAACTGATCGAAAAGCACTTCCCCAAACACCAGCACCGGGTAATGCATTCCCTTTGGTGTGTTGTTGAGATTCATATCGTTGTTTTTGCCGGCGACAAAAGCATTTACCGTGCAAAGAAAAACTCCCTATACAAACCTGACAGGGTGTTTTATATCGAGTTCCAATTATTTTGCGCGGATTATGGATAACGCACGATGCCTTGCCATAGGCTGGCGTGTGGATAGCCGCGCGATTAGTGGCTGATGGGTGACGTGCTGGTTGCCAAAATCAGGAAACGGGCTGCGGCAGTGTCTTTGCGCAGCGCGATGTTCAAATTTCAAAAAACCGAATTTTTTGTTTACGGAGAGCAGCAACTGCCTTGCTTGCCGCCGCTTGCCTGAATCGGGGGGCACGGCACAGTACCGTAGGAACAGAACACGCAGCAGTCGCCGGGCTTTGGTTTCAGCACCGCGTGGCAATGCCTGCACTCGTAAAACCACTGGCAGGCATCAGTAGGCATGGTTACCGTTTCGATGTGACCGCAGTGCGGGCAGGTCAGCGTGGATTCCAGGATGATGTTGCTCACTTTGCGCCTTCCACCTGCATCGAGGGGTAGCCCGCATTCCTGGTGGCGCGTGTCAGCGCCTCGACACTTGCCTTGGAACTGTCAAAGGTGACTGTGGCGAGGCGCTTGCCGAAATTGATTTCTGCCTGGCTGACGCCCGGAACCTGGGTGAGCGCCTTTTTTACCGTGATCGGGCAGACCGGGCAATCCATGCCTGACACTGACAATGTGACGGTCTGGGACGCGGCCCAGGCGGATGTTGTCAGCGTCATTAGCGCGGCAAGCGCGACAGTATGTTTTTTCATTGCATTCTCCTTTCAGTAAAACCAGGGCGCGACATAGGGAAACATCAGCGCGATCAGCACCAGCGCGGCCACCAGGCCGAACAGCAGTTTGTAGCCATGTTGGACCTTAGGCGCTGCGCAAATCTTTCCTGGGCTGCAGGAAGCAGCCGGCCGCCAGATGTGTTTCCAGGCGAAGAGCAGTGCGATCAGCGCGGCAACAATGAAGAATGGTCGATAGGGTTCGAGCAGGGTGAGGTTGGCAATCCACGCGCCGGAAAATCCCAGCGAGATCAATATCAGCGGGCCCAGGCAGCAGGTCGAGGCAAGGATGGCCGCGAGCCCCCCGGCGAACAGGGCGCTGCGGCTGCTTCGCGGTGCGGGAGTAATGGCCTGGGATGAAGAGTCGGGTTTCATGGAGTAAGCTTAATGCCGTACTTAAGTACGGAGTCAAGCCACTATGAACTATTCTTCTGAGACTTTCACCATCGGCAAATTGGCCAAGGCCGCAGGTGTGAACGTCGAGACCATTCGTTTCTACCAGCGCAGGGGTTTGCTGCCGGAGCCCGATCGGATACACGGCAATATCCGAAAATATTCGGCTGCCGACTTTGCGCGCCTGCGCTTCATCAAGTCAGCGCAATATCTGGGTTTCAGCCTGGATGAAGTTGCGGCGCTGCTGCGGCTGGAGGACGGCACGCATTGTGACGAGGCTCGCGCGCTGGCTGAGGAAAAACTCGCGGGGGTGCGCGCCAAACTGGTGGATTTGCACAAGATCGAGGCGGTGCTGTCACGTCTGGTGACTGACTGCTGCACTGCACAGGCCACCATTACCTGCCCGCTGATTGCCGCGTTACAAAGGGCATGAAATGAAAAAAGCCCCGTACAGAGCTTTTTTCAGGGGGATATGTCAGGCCTTCCGTTTTGTGCGAACTATTGGCTCGCGTAGGGACTGGCGTTAAATGCTTCGATGAATTCTTCGATGTCCTTGCCTAGTAGTGGACCAACCTTGCGCGCCACCAGCCTTCCCTTCGGGTCATACATGTAATGCGTGGGGGTGCCGACGAATGAGCCCCCGCCAAACTGCATCATCACACTTTGCTCGGGTTCGGCCACGAGGTTCACAAAGGGGAGCTTGTGTCTGTTGACAAAGCCGCGGGCCAATTCAATTTGTTCCATGCCGTCAATGGTCACGCCAAGGACGATGGCGTCCTTGTCCTGATGGGCTGTGTGAAATGCTGCCAGATTGCCGATTTCGCTGTCGCACACCAGGCAATCGTGCGCCCAGGCCGCCACGATGGTCCATTTGCCGTGACCGATGAATTCGTTGACGTTGCGCGGCTTGCCGTCGAGACTCCGAAGCTCGATGCTGGGTGCTTCCGCTTGCGCCGCGCTAGCCAGCAAAGCAAAAACAAAACCTAAAAATATGCGTCGTATCATGATCCTGATTCCAGTTTGAATGGTCCCTCTAAAAGCCGGCCCCTGAGCGAGATTTTCCGTCTCGTTGCGGCAAGTTTGCCGGACAGTATAAGTGACAATTATCGCGCCGGATCGTTCTGGGTTCGGCAGGTAAAAAAGGCCTATAAAGACTTTCCATTGGCAGGCGTTAAGTCACGTAAGGGCTGAGTGGTGTTCGACCGTGCACTGTTTGTCCGAGAGAGTTTTTGCTGTTTGCGGAGACGCATGTCCGGATGGGCTGGGCATGCGAAAAAATAGAGATAACCAGAATTGAAAACGGTATCGGGGGCTGAAAACACCGCCACCCAGCGGTCCAGGCACATTCTTCGCGCCGGCTTCATCGCCGCGACGGCGCTGATCGGCTGCATTTCGGTTTTTGCCATCCTCGCCCTGCATCAAACCCGCAACGCGCTGAACGACATCGTGCAGACCGATCAAATGGCGATGGAAAAGCAGTTTGAAATGTTCCAGCTCGCGCGCGAGCGTTCAATTGAGCTGTTCAGCCTGGTCAATACCCAGGACCCGTTCGAGCAGGACGCGCATCTCATGCGCTTCTACGAGCTGGGCCAGGAATTCGTTGAAGCACGCCGGAAACTCCTTGCGGTGGAGAAGGGCATTGAGCTTAGCGAGCGGGCGTTGCTGGATCAGCAGCTAAAGCAAACGCAAGATACGGTTGCGAAGCTGGGCAAGGTGATAGAGGCGGTGAACGAGGGCCGGCGCGAAGAGTCAGTGCATTTGCTCGTCGAGGAAGCCATTCCCGCGCAGGATGCCATGCTGGGCACCCTGAATTCACTGATGACACACGAAATTCTGGAAACCCATTTCCATGTAGATGAACTGCGCTTATTGCACGAACACCTTATCCGGTTGTTGGCATTTTCCGGTGGTGTTGCTGTCCTGCTGGTAGGGTTCATTGCTGGCCATGTCCGCCGTCGCACGGATGGCCTGACGGAAGAAATTTCTGCTTCCGCGCACGAGTTGGAGCAAGCCAACAAGCAGTTGGAACAGCAAAAGCTTGCCATGGACCAGCATGACATCGTCAGCATTTCGGACATCCATGGAAACATCATCTACGTTAATGACAAATTCTGCGAGGTCAGCCAATACGGCCGCGATGAGTTGATCGGGCAGAACCACAGGATATTGAAATCATCGGCGCATCCGCAGAAGTTTTATAAAGAGATGTGGGAAACCATCTCCAACAGCCGTGTCTGGCATGGCGAGGTATGCAATCGAAAAAAAGACGGCAGCCTGTACTGGATTTCTACGACCATCGTGCCCTTCCTCGACAGCTCCGGATTGCCTTACCAGTACGTTTCGGTGCGCACAGAAATTACGGACATCAAGGAGGCGCAGCAAATTCTGATGCGCAGCCGCGATGAGATGGAAGGCCTGGTTCTGGCAAGAACCATTGAATTGGCCGAGCGCGAGGACATGCTGAGCAGCATTACAAATTCCGCGCAGGATGCTGTCGTGATGATCAGTTCCGAAGCCGAAATTACTTACTGGAATCCTGCAGCGGAAAAAATATTCGGATACAGCGCGGCCGAGATCATGGGCGGCGACCCCTGCGCCATGCTCGTTCCGAAACGATACTGTGGGTTGCTCAAGACGGCTTTCTCGGAGTTTCAGAAAACCGGCACGGGAAATCTGATTGGAAAAACTACTGAATTGTCAGCCATGCGCAAAAGCGGCGCCGAATTCCCGGTTGAGGTGTCCATGTCAGCCGTCAGGGCCAGGGATGGATGGCACGCGGTTGGTATTGCGAGGGATATTTCGGCGCGCAAGCTTGCCGAGCAGCGCCTGGAGCAGCTGGCCACGACAGACCCGTTGACGGGAACGTGCAATCGGCGACATTTCAACGAAGTCCTGCACGTAGAACTGTCCCGCAGCCAGCGATATCGGGTGCCATTGACGATGGTCATGTTCGATATCGATCATTTCAAGCGTATCAATGACACCTACGGCCATCTTGTCGGCGACAAGGTGCTCGTACAGCTTACCAATCTGATATCTGAAAATATTCGCGAGACGGATATATTCGCAAGAATGGGGGGAGAGGAATTCGCCATTCTGGCGCCAAACTGCGATATGGAATGTGCCATGCGGTTTGCTGAAAAACTTCGCAGGCTTGTGGAAGCGCTGCCGTTTACTGAAGCAGAGCGTATTACTTGCAGCTTTGGTGTTGCCGAGTTCCATGATGGGGATGAAGAAGGCAGTTTGATTCAGCGGGCCGACAAAGCCCTTTACCAGGCCAAACATGCTGGCCGCAACATGGTTGTTGCAGTGGAGGCTCCCTCAAAGAGCTGACTTGGCAAAGCTCGAACATGAAAAAGCCCCGCCGAAGCGGGGCTTTTTGTTGTGCTGGGTCAGCTGCACCAGTCCGCTCAAAGCGGGTTGGTTGGGGTATTACATCATCCCCATGCCGCCCATGCCGCCCATGTCACCGCCGCCCATCGAGGCAGCCGGCTTGTCTTCCGGCAGTTCGGCGACCATGCAGTCGGTGGTCAGCATCAGGCCGGCGATCGAGGCTGCGTTCTGCAGCGCGGTGCGGGTGACCTTGGTGGGGTCGAGCACGCCCATTTCCATCATGTCGCCATAGGTGCTGTTGCCGGCGTTGTAGCCGTAATTGCCTTTGCCTTCAGCCACCTTGTTGACCACGACGGAAGCTTCTTCGCCGCAGTTGATGACGATCTGGCGCAGGGGTTCTTCCACGGCGCGCAGGATGATCTTGATGCCGGCATCCTGGTCGTGGTTGTCGCCCTTGAGGCCGGCAATGTTTGCCTTGGCGCGCAGCAGGGCCACACCGCCGCCTGGGACGATGCCTTCTTCCACCGCAGCGCGGGTGGCGTGCAGGGCATCTTCAACACGGGCCTTCTTCTCTTTCATTTCGACTTCGGTGGCGGCGCCAACCTTGATGACGGCAACGCCGCCAGCCAGTTTGGCCTTGCGCTCCTGCAGCTTCTCCTTGTCGTAGTCGGAGGTTGCTTCGTCGACCTGTTTGTTGATCTGGGCGATGCGGTTCTTGATTGCGTCAGCGGAACCGGCTCCGTCGATGATGGTGGAGTTTTCCTTGCCCACTTCGATGCGCTTGGCACGGCCGAGGTCATCAAGGGTAGCCTTTTCCAGAGTCAGGCCGACTTCTTCGGCGATCACGGTGCCGCCGGTGAGGATGGCGATGTCTTCCAGCATGGCTTTGCGGCGGTCGCCAAAGCCGGGGGCCTTGACGGCGGTGGTCTTGAGGATGCCGCGGATGTTGTTGACCACCAGGGTAGCCAGGGCTTCGCCGTCCACGTCCTCAGCGATGATCAGCAGGGGCTTGCCGGCCTTGGCGACTTGTTCCAGCACGGGCAGCAGATCGCGGATGTTGGAGATCTTCTTGTCGTGCAGCAGTACGAAGGGATCTTCCAGCAGAGCGATCTGGCGGTCAGGGTTGTTGATGAAGTAGGGGGACAGATAGCCGCGGTCGAACTGCATGCCTTCCACCACGTCCAACTCGTTTTCCAGGCCGGAGCTGTCTTCCACGGTGATGACGCCTTCCTTGCCAACCTTGTCCATGGCGGCGGCGATGATGTCACCGATGGAGGAGTCGGAGTTGGCGGAAATGGAGCCGACCTGGGCGATTTCCTTGCTGCTGGCGCAGGGTACGGAAATCTTTTTCAGTTCTTCGGTGATGGCGATCACGGCCTTGTCGATGCCGCGCTTGAGGTCCATCGGGTTGATGCCGGCGGCAACGAATTTCATGCCTTCGCTCAGGATGGACTGGGCCAGCACGGTGGCGGTGGTGGTGCCGTCACCGGCCACATCGGAAGTCTTGCTTGCCACTTCCTTCACCATTTGCGCGCCCATGTTCTCGAGTTTGTCCTTGAGCTCGATTTCCTTGGCGACGGAAACGCCGTCCTTGGTCACGGTGGGGGCGCCGAACGAGCGGTCCAGCACCACGTTGCGGCCCTTGGGGCCGAGGGTGACTTTAACTGCGTTGGCCAGGATGTTTACCCCGGCAACCATCTTGTGGCGCGCTTCGTCGCCGAATTTGACCATTTTTGCAGCCATGCTTTAACTCCTTTGAATTCTGTTGGGTTGAACGCGATTGCTTCGCTATCAATTGAGAAGAATTACTTCTCGATCACGCCCATGATGTCTTCTTCGCGCATGACGAGGACTTCCTCGCCTTCGATCTTGACGCCCTGGCCGGCGTATTTGCCGAACAGCACGCGGTCGCCGACTTTCACATCCATGGCGATGGTTTTGCCGCTGTCGTCTTTCTTGCCGGGGCCCACGGCGATGACTTCGCCCTGGTCGGGTTTTTCAGTGGCGCTGTCGGGAATCACGATGCCGGAAGCAGTCTTGCGCTCTTCTTCCATGCGCTTGACGATGACACGGTCATGCAAAGGACGGATTTTCATTATTAATCTCCATTGAAAATCAATGTGTTGAAGTATTTCCGCGGTGCGGAACCAAATAACTGGGCCAAGGCGCCAACTTTGTTGTTAGCACTCTCGGCCAGAGGCTGCTAATGATAGGGGTTGAAGGTTTCAATTTCAAGCCCGCTCCCGGAGAAATGGAGGTTTTGGGCTGTGGCTTGCGGTTTGTGGCGCTTCAAGGCTTTAATTGAGGCATGAGCGTCATCTGCTATGCCCAGCGCCTGCTGAACCCTTTCCGTGGGGTGGTCAACGTCATCAAGTACCAGTCGGCCGAGGCGGTTACCCTGGACGGGGCGCACTGGGACATTTATGTAGCCAACGAGGCGCTCAGCGTGGGCCTGAAAGGCAAGGCCCAGATCAGCGACATCCGCTACGGAAACTGGTCGGAATCCGGGGGGCTCAAGCGCGGGCCGATCTACCCGTCGGACGACTTCAAGCGCATGGAAGTGCAGGGACACATCGTTTATGAGTACCTGCGCCAGCATCATCGGGATGTACCTTTTGCCTTTGCCGACCGGTTTGAGTTGTGGCTGCTGAATGCGGCACGCAAACCGCTGGCATTGATACACAGCGTACTTACAAGGGAAGAGATGTCGGCCGACGTGCCTCGGCAGTGGCGCGCAGGCTTTGCGGCAGAAGAGCAGTTTCGCAGCGCCGCGATAAATGACGCGGAAAACAGTGCGGCAGCACTGGGGGATCATGTCAATCGGCGCGCAGCCTCCTGGCAATGGATTGCGCGCGATGAGCGTGGCGGAGGCATGGGCATGACCGCTAAAGATGGCAGCGTACAGGGCGAACTGTTTGAACGGGCAGATTTCCCGGGGTTGTTTCTTGCTGCAGATGAATCCGATAGGGAGTATTCGAAGCTGGCAAAAGATTATCTGAAATGGCAGGCGCCCTGGCTGTTATTGCTGGACACGCTTTCAATCGAAGCACGGCGCGGAATGGAAATGCAGGCACGGGATAGGGCGGCTGAAATGGTCAAGCAGCACCGGCTGTATCCGGCGCTTGTTGATCCTGCGCAGATCAAGGCGGCACTGGTGGAAATGGTCTTGAGGGAAAAACAGCCGGCCATGAAAGACAACGCCAATACGGGCTTGTCGCCCTATTACATCGAACTTAGTCCGGCTGGCGGAGAATACACATAATGTCAGATTTGCAAGACCGCTCCCGCCGGTTTCTATGGCATCCCTGCACCCAGATGAAACACCTGGAGGCGTGGCCGCCGCTCGCTATCGCCAAAGGTGAAGGCCCTTGGCTGATCGACGAATCGGGCAAGCGTTATCTGGACGGGATTTCTTCCTGGTGGGTCAATCTGTTTGGCCATGCCAATCCGCGCATCAATGCCGCCATCATCGATCAGCTTGGAAAAATTGAGCATGTCATGCTGGCAGGCTGCACACATGAGCCGGTTGTCGAATTGTCGGAGCGCCTTGCGAAGCTCACGGGACTGGGCCATGCGTTCTATGGCTCGGACGGCGCATCCGCCACCGAGATCGCATTGAAAATGAGTTTTCATTTCTGGCGCAACTCAGGAAAGAGTGAAAAAATTCATTTCATCAGCCTGCAAAACGGCTATCACGGCGAAACCGTGGGTGCCTTGTCGGTAACTGACGTGGCGCTGTTCAAGGATGTGTACGCGCCGCTGTTGCGCCAGTCCGCGCAAATGCCCTCGCCGGATTTTCGCCTGGCTGAAGCAGGAGAATCTGCTGAAGCCTTTGCGCTACGCTGTGCAGAGGCGTTGGAAACGCATTTGCAGCACCATGCCGACACCACCGCTGCTTTCATTCTTGAACCGCTGGTGCAAGGTGCAACCGGCATGGCCATGTATCACCCGGTTTATCTTGCCAAAGCGAGAGAGTTATGTACCCAGTACCAGGTGCATTTGATCGCCGATGAAATTGCCGTCGGTTTTGGCAGAACGGGAACCATGTTCGCCTGCGAGCAGGCGAACATCAGGCCGGATTTGATGTGTCTGTCCAAGGGCATCAGCGGCGGTTATATGCCCTTGTCTTGTGTGCTGACCACAGACGAAATCTACGAGGCGTTTTATGGGGATGAAACTGCCAGCGGCTTTCTGCATTCACATTCCTATACGGGCAATCCTCTCGCCTGCCGGGCAGCGCTGGCGGTACTGGATATTTTTGAACAGGACGATGTCATCGCCGTTAATCGCAAAAAAGCCGAGGCCTTTACCGAACTGATGGAACCACTGAGAAACCATGCGCGCGTACAGCACTTCCGGCATCTGGGCATGATCTGGGCGTTCGATGTAACCGATGCATCCAAGGGCTTTTCGCGAACCTTTGCCCAGAGCGTGCTGGATCAGGGGGTGCTTTTGCGACCCATTGGGAGGACGGTTTACTGCATGCCCCCATACGTTGTTGATATTGATCAGATGGCAGGGATGGTAATAGCTGTGACCAACGCATTGAAGGGTATCGAATAAATGAACATCACATTTCTTGGCGCGGTGAACGAAGTTACTGGTTCATGCTATCTGGTGGAAACGGAGTTCGTGCGCTTTCTGGTTGATTGCGGAATGTTCCAGGGTTTGGGTTCAAACGAGAAGAACCGCGAGGCACTGGAATGGAATGTCAGCGAGCTGGATTTTGCACTGGTGACGCATGCGCACATCGATCATTCAGGGCTGCTGCCGCTGCTGGTTGCCAAGGGGTTCGATGGCGCCATTTACACCACGCGCGCCACCTGCGATTTATTGGAGGTGATGCTGCTGGATTCTGCGCACATCCAGGAAAAGGAAGCTGAATGGGCACGCGAACGCGAGCGCCGCGGCAACAACCTTCGCGACCCTGAAAGCGTGAACCCGCTTTATACCGTGGCCGAGGCACGCAATTGCCTCAGGCAATTGCATGGCGTGGGTTATGACGTGGAAGTGCGCCCGCACCCGACCGTAAAAGTGCGTTATCGCGATGCGGGCCACATTCTCGGCTCGGCCATTGTGGAGGTGTGGCTGGAAACAGAAGGGGTCACTCGAAAGATTGTGTTCTCTGGCGATCTTGGCCAACCCGGCCACCCATTGATGAATGATCCTGCGCCCATAGAGCAGGCGGATTATTTGCTGGTGGAGTCCACTTATGGCAATCGCTTGCACAGGCCGCTGGACCAGACCACGGAAGAACTGGTCGATGCGGTCAACGATACCTTGCAGCAGCGTCGAGGCAATATCCTTATCCCGGCCTTTGCCGTGGGCCGCACGCAGGACATGTTATTTATCCTGTCTGAACTGGCGCAGGAAGGCAGGCTGATATCGAAGCCCCGTATTTTTGTCGACTCGCCCATGGCCAAGGCCGCAACCGAAGTCACTCTAAAGCACCATCGGCTTCTCGATGAGGAAGGGCGGCACTTCATGCGCGAGTTGCAGAGCAACCACCATATGCCGTTGCCCATCAGCTTTACCGAAAGCGTGGAAGACTCCAAGGCCATTAATCGGGTAAGCGGCGGTGCCATCATCATTGCCGCCTCGGGCATGTGCGACGCCGGGCGCATCAAGCATCATCTGCGCAACAATCTCTCGCGTGAGGAGAACAGTATTATCTTCGTCGGCTTTCAGGCCCAAGGCACGCTGGGGCGCAAACTGGTGGATGGCGCCACGGAAGTGCGCCTTTTTGGTGAGGACATTCCGGTGCGGGCGCGGCGCTACACCATCGGTGGCTTGTCAGCGCATGCCGACCAGGCGGCGCTGATGGGGTGGCTGGGCCATTTCAAAAAGCCGCCGCGGAAATGCTTCGTCGTGCATGGCGAAGAGGAAACCGCAAAATTGTTTGCCGACAAGATTCATTCCGAACTGGATTGGGACGTGCTCAATCCAGAGGCCGGGAAGCGTTACACCCTTGCCTGAGCCGGTAAACTAGCCAGATGAAATTCGTGCGCAAGTTCTATTTGTTTTTCCTCCTGTTGACTGCAGGCATGCAGGTTTCGGCCAACGGCTTGCCTCAAGCGGTATCGCAGGCGCTGGAAAAAGCCGGCATTCCGCAGGAATCCGTTTCCATCTTCGTGCAGCCGCTTGAGGGCGGCTCCCCGCTGCTGAGCATGAACGCCGGCAAGCCGATGAACCCGGCTTCCACCATGAAGCTGGTCACGACTTACGCCGCGCTGAAAAGCCTGGGCCCGGCCTACACCTGGAAAACAAGAATCTGGCCTACGGGCGAAATCAGGGAAGGCAAGCTGCAGGGTGATCTCGTCATTCGCGGCGGCGGCGATCCTTATCTCACGCTGGAGCGCATGTGGCTCATGCAGCGTGCGCTGCGCGAAAAAGGCGTGCGAGAAATAAGCGGCAACCTGGTGATGGATCTTTCCCTCTATGACCTGCCGCCCATGGACCCCGGCCTGTTCGATGGCGAACCGCTGGCCGGCTACAATGCCATCCCCGCATCGCTCATCGCCAACTTCAACGTGCAGACTGTGCGCCTGCTGCCCAATGGCGACATCGTCGAAGTCCGGCCCGAACTGAATCTGGCCGGCGTAAAGCTGACATCCAAACTCAAACTGACGGATGGCCCCTGCAATGGCTGGCGCGATAGCGTCAAGCCGGGCATTCCGGACATTGCCGTGCTTGAAATCGTGTTTGAGGGAAGCTATCCGCGCGCCTGCGGCGAGAAGGAATTGACCTTGAGTCTTTTCAGCCCCGCGTTCAATTTTGCCCAGGTGTTTCGTGCCCTGTGGGAGGAGTCCGGCGGCAAGTGGCAGGGGAGTGCCGTGTTTGGCAAGGCGCCGGCAGATGTTGCGCCGTTGGTCGAATTCGAATCGCCGCCGCTGGCCGATGTCATCCGCCCGCTCAACAAATACTCCAGCAACGTCATGACGCGCATGCTGTTCCTGACCCTGGGGCAGGAAAAATTCGGCGAGCCCGCGACGCTGGGCAAGTCGGTCATGGCCATGCGCGAGACCCTTCGCGGAGACAACCTGGATTTCACCGAACTGTTTATGGAAAACGGCGCGGGGCTCTCGCGCGATGCCCGCATCAGCGCGCACAGCATGGGCCAGGTTTTGCTGGCGGCCTACAAGAGCCCGCACTTTTCCGAACTGGAATCGGCGCTGCCCATCGCCGCCACCGACGGCACCCTGAAAAAGAAATTCAACGGCAGCGCCTTTAGCGGCCATGCCCATCTCAAGACCGGCAGCCTCAAGGACGTGCGTGCCCTGGCCGGCTATCTCAACGACCGCAACGGTCGGCGCCTGGCGCTGGTCATGTTCATCAACCACGAAAACGCGGGGAAATCCGAAGCCGCGCAGGGCGAACTGCTCGAATGGGTCTGGCAAGGCGCGGCGGCAGGCAGCGAATAAATACTGACTGCCATGCATGCATGGACTGATTTCAGGGTCGCCTAGGCCGGTTGGCCTATTTCTTTAGTTATATTGCTTCGAGCAGGGCGAAGGCGTTTACTTCCAGAATAATTCCCGGTGCGCAATGCAGGGAAACAAGAAACAGGGGGGAGTCATGAAGCAGGTTCAACACGCTGGGCGAAAGTCACCCCAGAGGGATTTTCTTAAACAGTTTCCAGCTTGGGCATTCCTGTTCGCCATGCTTTCGCCTGGCGCATTTGCAAACGGGACGGAGGGTCAGGAAATTGACAACGTAGGAGTCCTTGCGTTGATGGCGCAACGGGCGATGCCATTGCACTCCTGGATAGCATGATGGGGGCGCGCTGATTCCGGCCAGTTTATCCCGTAGCCATGTGCTTGTTGTTTATTTTGCGCATGACGGCTTGACAAACATGACTACATAACTAACTATATAGTCATGAAATCTGAATACCTTACACGCGGGCTTCCTCCGGAATGGAACGAAGTGTCCAAAGTCTTTACTGCGCTGGGTGACGGATGGCGCCAGCGCATTCTGCTTGCGTTCGAGCCGGGCGAGTCCTTGTCCATCCAGCAGATTGCGGAACAACTGCCCCTGTCCAGAACTGCGGTCGTTCATCATCTCAAAGCCTTGCGGGATGCGGGAATTCTGGTCAGTGGGAAATCTGGGCGCGAGACCTTGTATCGCCTGGAAGCGGCAAAAGTGCAATGGGGCCTTGATGCCCTGCAAACCTATCTCAACGCATTGCGAGAGGAGAAGTGACATGCGCAGGCTGTTCAAGGGAGTGATGAGAGGCCTGTTCCGAATGCTGTTCCGGGTGCGGGTGAATGGACAGCTTCCGCGGTTGTCGAACGAGCGGCTGTTGATTGTTGCCAATCATGAGTCTTTTCTGGACGGGATGTTGCTGGGCGCATTCCTGCCCATCGACCCAGTCTTCGTGGTCAATACGGAAATCGCCAGGAATCCGCTGGTCCGCATGGTACTGGCAATGGTGGATTATCTGGCGGTCGATCCGGTCAATCCGCTGGCCATGCGTCGCGTGGTCAAGCTGCTGGAATCGGGCAGGCCGGTGGTCATTTTTCCTGAAGGCCGGATTACGGTGACCGGAGGTTTGATGAAGGTGTACGACGGCCCGGCCTTCGCGGCGGCAAGGACCGGCGCGACCATCGTTCCGATCCACATAGACGGCGCGGTGCGTACCTGGTTTAGCCGCGTATCGGGACGGTATCCTAAGTCGCTCTTTCCGAAGCTGGCCTTGACGCTGCAGGCGCCGACCAGAATCCCTCCCTTGCAATCGACGAGCGCGAAACTTCGCCGCCGTGAAGCGGGCGAGCACATGAGAAAAATCATGCAGCACATGTTATTTGCCAGCCAGCCCAGACAAACGATTCCACAGGCGTTCTTGCAGGCTCGCCGGGTATACGGCTCGGACAGGGCATGCATCGAGGACATGAAGCCGACCCGCCTGACCTGTGGCGAAATGTGGAAGATGTCGATGGGCATCGCCAGGTTGTGTTCGCGTATGACCCGCAACGGCGAAGTGGTGGGCGTGCTGATGCCCAATATGGCGTCGACGGTGGGGCTGATTCTTGGGCTGCAATCTACAGGCCGCATCCCGGCCCTACTCAATTACACCGCAGGCGCGGAAGGTGTGCAGTCGGCCTGCACGGCGGCATGCATAGGGCAGATCATTACTTCACGCGCCTTTATCGAAAAAGCCGGGCTGCAAGCTTTGCTGGATGGCTTGCAGGGCGTGCGCGTGCATTTCCTGGAGGACATGCGCAAGGATATGACAGCGTTCGACAAGGTGTGGATCTTGGCCATGATGGCCATGCCCGGCCATGCCATCAGCCAGAGAGACCCGGAAAAGCCGGGTGTGGTGCTGTTCACGTCGGGTACCGAAGGCAAGCCCAAGGGCGTTGCGCTCTCGCATCGGGCCATTTTGGCAAATGTGTCACAAATACGGGCCATCATCGATTACACGCCGGATGACAAGGTTCTCAATGCGCTTCCCTTGTTCCATTCGTTTGGGCTGACGGCAGGGACGTTCCTGCCCCTGCTGTCGGGTGCGGAAATCGTGCTTTATCCGACGCCCTTGCATTACAAGATCATTCCCGAGCTGGCATACGATCGAAACTGCACGGTTTTGTACGGGACCAGCACATTTCTGGGCCAGTATGCCAAGCATGCGCATCCCTACGATTTCCACAAAATGCGCTATGTGATTGCCGGTGCGGAAAAGCTCAACGAAACCGTGCGCCAGTCATGGGTGGAAAAATTCGGGATACGAATTCTTGAAGGCTATGGCGCAACGGAGACGGCGCCGGTGCTGGCTGTCAATACCCCGCAGGCCTACAAGGCAGGGACCGTGGGCCAGTTTCTTCCTGGTATAGAGGCGAAGATCATTCCCGTGCCCGGCATAGAGCATGGTGGCATGTTGCATGTGCATGGTCCCAATCTCATGTCAGGTTATTACCGCTTTGAAAAACCGGGAGAACTGGAGCCACCCCGAAGCGAAGCCGGCGAGGGCTGGTACAACACTGGTGATGTTGCCGAGATGGATGCTGAAGGCTTCGTGCGCATATTGGGCCGCGTAAAGCGGTTTGCCAAAATCGCGGGTGAAATGGTATCGCTGGAAGTGGTGGAAAAGCTGGCGGGTTCGGTTTCTCCGGACAAGCAGCATGCAGTCGTTTCCGTGCCTGATGAGAAAAGGGGTGAATCGATCATCTTGTTCAGCACGGACGATGCAATGAGCCGTGAAGCATTGCAGCAGTCTGCGCGCGAGCAGGGATTGCCAGAAATCGCCATTCCGCGCGCAATAAGAATCCTTGTAGCCATACCCGTGCTGGGCACGGGCAAGACCGATTACTTCGCCTTGAAAAATATGGCGGAATCATCATGAACCGCCGCGCTTTCATTCTTGGGCTGGCAGGCCTGGGCGGCGCTGCATGGGCGGGCGGGCGCTGGTGGCCGGATGACAAATGGCAAAACCCCTGTCTGAGCGGGTTGCCTGAAACTCTGGCGAATCATCCTTTGATCCGCGCTGCATGGGAGGACCTGAACCCGGAGAAGGTGTGGGACATGCATGTCCATGTGGCGGGAACGGGAGACAGTGGAAGCGGCATGGCGATCAACCCGGCCATGGACAGTCTGTCTTCGCCGGTTCTATATGTGCAGAAGCGGGTGTTCATGGATGCCGCCTGCGTTGGGGAAAGGAGCAAGGTGGACGAAACCTATCTTGCCCGGCTGCTGGACCTGGCAGGGGGATTTCCGCCCGGCGTGAAATTGATGCTCTATGCCATGGAACATTTCCATGCACCGGGCGGCAAGCAGGATGAGTTTCATACGGGCGTCTACGTGCCTAACGATTACGTACGCAAACTGGCTCAAACCTGGCCGCAGCGATTTGAATGGGTGGCATCGCTGCATCCGTACCGTGACGATGCAGTACAAAGGCTGGAGCAATATGTAAAAGAGGGCGCCATCGCGGTGAAGTGGCTGCCTTCCGCCATGGGCATCGATCCGGCATCACCGCGTTGCGACGCCTTCTACGATGCGCTCGTCCGGCACGATATTCCGCTGATCGTGCACGCCGGCACGGAGCTGTCGGTAGTTGGTGAAGGCCACGAGCAGGATCACAACAACCCGCTTCGCCTTCGCCGGACGTTGGAAAATGGAGTGCGCGTCGTTGCCGCGCATTGCGCATCGCTAGGCATGGACTACGACTGGGATGCCGGCAGCAAGCCGGACAAGTTGCCCAGTTTCGAACTGTTTGCTCGTTTGATGGACGAGCCGCACGGCGCGAATCTGTATGCCGATCTTTCCGCCGTGCCGCAGTTGCATCGGTGCCATGTCTTTCCTGCACTGCTGGAGAACGCTGGCTGGCATGGGCGTCTGCTAAATGGATCGGATTACCCGCTGCCTGGTATCCAGCCGATTTATTTACTGAAGGAACTTGTACGCAAGGATCTGTTGGCGGCGGAACATGCAGAAGTGCTCAATGAATTGCGCGCATACAACCCGCTGCTGTTCGACTTTGTGCTGAAGCGCAGCATCCGCTGGCAAGGAACAGGTTTCCCGGTTGGCAGCTTCGAGACGCGCACCTTCTTCCAGCCTGCGACAAAAGCAAAATCTGGAGGTGATAAGGCAGGTGCTAACAAACAAAAAGAAAGGGCATCGACATGAATCAGTCCACTGCAACGTCGCTTAATCTGAGGCTGGCCTCGCTGCCCATGGCGGCGCTGCTGTCCGCGCAGTTTGTATCCGCGCTGGCGGACAATGTCCTCTTCATACTCGTGCTGGCCATGATCAGGTTGTCTGGCGGCAACGGCATGATTCCGCTGGTGCAGGAATTCTTCATCTTCGCCTTCATCCTGCTGGCGCCTTTTGTCGGCCCACTTGCCGATAGCCAGCCCAAGGGCAGGGTGATGATGATTGCAAACGCGATCAAGTTGCTGGGTGCAGGGTTCATTCTTGCCGGCGGAAACGCCCTCGTCGGCTATGCCATTGTCGGGGCCGGGGCGGCAGCCTATTCGCCGGCCAAATACGGCATCCTCACCCAGTTCTTCGATCCGGCCCGTCTGGTCAAGGCCAACGGCTGGCTCGAAGGTTCCACCATTGCGGCCATCCTGCTCGGCGTGGTGCTGGGCGGCTATCTTGCCGACCATGACCTGCGGCTTGCATTGTGGATTGCCGCCGGGCTGTATGCGCTGGCGGCCCTGCTGAATTTGCTGATTCCCAGGTTGCCGCCGGAAAGGGAGTTGGAGCATGGCCGCGCAATACATTTTCTGAAAGCCTTCGTGGGCGATGTGCGCACCTTGTTCAAATTGCCCAACGCGCGTTTTTCGTTGCTGGGCACCGGCATGTTTTGGGCCAGCGGCGCCACCTTGCGTCTGCTGTTGTTTGCCTGGGTGCCGGTGGCGCTGCTGATCAACGATACGCAAACCCCCGCCAACCTGATGGGCGTGGTGTCCATCGGTATCGTGCTTGGCGCAGCGCTTGCTGGACTGATGGTGAAGTTTGAAAACATCAACCGCTCGCTTGTGGGTGGCCTGTTGCTGGGGCCGCTCATCATGGCGCTGGCCTTCCAGGAACACTTCACCATCAGCGCGATTCTGCTTGGTATCGTCGGGCTTGCGGGCGGCTTCTTTGCCATTCCGCTCAATGCATTGCTGCAGGAAACCGGCCACGAAACCATCGGTGCGGGCCGCGCGCTGGCGGTGCAGAACTTCACCGAAAACATTTTCATTCTGTCGATGGTTGGCGTGTATTACGCCATCGAGCGCTTTGAACTGGATGCACAGCAACTTGCCGCGCTGTTTGGCGGAATCATGCTGCTGGGAATGGCGTGGCTGGCAGTAAACCGGATCAGGTTTTCCGGGGGGAGAAGAAATTGACGGCATTGGCGCTGCTCCCGGGTCTCGACGGAACTGGCAGCTTGTTTGATGCGTTTACGGCTTGTCTGGATCGGGAAATTGAAACCATAGTGATTGCCTACCCTGCCGATACGCCATTGGGCTACAGGGAACTGGAGGCACGAATTCGTTCAAGGCTTCCTGCAGACCGCCCCTTTTTTCTGCTGGCCGAGTCATTCTCGGGTCCATTGGGAATCGCCATTGCCTCTGATCCGCCTTATGGTATGTGTGGCCTGATTCTGAGTTGTACATTTGCGCGCAGTCCGCTTTGGGTACCGAAAAAGTTGAGAACGCTTCTGCCGATTGTGTCTGAGAGAGTGCCTGTATGGTTGCTTGGACACATGCTTTTTGGGCGGGAAGCCAGCAGCGCGTTCAATGCTGTTCTGGCAAAAACACTCGACACGCTGGGGGCAGGCGTCATTGCAAAGAGATTGTTAGAGGTTCTGTCGGTTGATGTTTCAGATCGGCTTGCCCAAATCAAAATCCCGATACTTTATTTGCAAGCCGAGAACGACAGGGTTGTATCGAAACGTTCACTGAAATGGATGTTGTCAGTCAATCCGAAAATCGAAATTGCAAAATTCGAGGCGCCACATATGCTGCTTCAAGTACAGCCAAAACCGGTTTCGGAAAGCGTTGCGGATTTCATCAACAAGTTTGCGAAAACTTGAACATATGCCCTCAGCAAAATGAACGAGGCAGGATAAGGCAACCATGATCGTACATCTCTGGCGCTGGCTAAGTTTTGATCGGGTACAGGCCCCCCGCCTGCCGGAAGAACCGGCGATTGTGCTGGCGGCGCATTACAACGGCTTGCTGGACGGCTTTGTCTACTCCGTCCTTTCGCCAGGTCTGCTCGGGGTCATTTCCGCGCAATGGCATCGCACTGCACTGGGCCGCGTGTTGTTGCCTGGAATTTCTGTTTCCCGGAAGAAAGACCGCAAGCAGGGCGATGCCGATGGCGGCAATCTGGCGGCATTCAAGGGCATGCTTGGCGCATTGAAAATGGGTCGGTCGCTGCTTTACTTTCCCGAAGGCACCAGTCGACTGGGGGCGGAACGTTTGCCTGTGCAACGTGGAACGGAATTGCTTCTGCGCATGGCACGAACGAGTCTGCCCGACATTCCGGTGTATTTTGCCGCTGCCCATTACGAATCCCCCACGACATGGCGAAGCCGCGTCATCGTGGAACTGGATGGACCGCATTGTTTGCCCGAGTCCAAAACCGGCCTTTCCGAATGGGTGGCTGATGGCATGTTGCGTGCGCAGGAAAAGGCGCTGGCAAGGACGTTCCCGCCGCGTTTGCAGACTGTTTTTATCGGGCGTCGCATCTTCGCGGTCATGCTGATGCTGCCGGTCATGCCGGCATGGCTGGCATCGACGCTGGCTATTCGCCGTTATGCTGATGACACCAACGTCATCAGCCTGTGGCGCATGCTGGGGGGAATTCCCGCAGTTTTTGCATGCTGGCTGTTGTGGCTGCTGGCGGCCTGGTTGACGGGGTGCTTCTGGATTCTGCCGACCGTCATGGCGGCAAGCCTGATGGGAGTTGCAGCATGGACGAGTTGAGCAAGGATTTGTCGCGCGCGTCCCGGTTTTATGTGATGGCAGTTTCGGCCGCCTTGCTCATGCGCTTGTTCCTGGAGCCTTCGGCGATATCGCTTGCTCCGGCATTGCTGGCCGTGCTCGTGCTGATGCTCTTGATGCTGGTGGTGTTGAACGGCACGCCGCCCACATGGCAGGCGGGCGGCCTGTTCGTGCTTGGCATTAACGGCGGCTATCAAGCCGTAGGGCGGTTCATGCATGAGGCGGGGGGATGGCGTGCCGATCCGCTGCTTTTGCAAACCGACCGTTTCTTGTTGGGGGGTATGGATGTTCAGACGCATCTCAGCGCACTGAACCAGCCCTGGATCAATGATGTGCTGGCGTTGAGTTATGCGTTCTTTCTGGTGCTGCTTCCGCTCGTCAGCATCTATTACATTTTTTCAGGAAGGCCGGATGCGCGCGGACGCTTTTGGCTGGGCTTGATGACGGTGTATGGCCTGGGTTTCGCCGGTTATCTTTTGCTGCCGGCTGCCGGGCCCTACCAGTTCGATCCGCAGGCTTTGCCCGTGCTTTCGCATGGGTTCGTTTCGGCGCCCATCTATGCGTTCATCGCCAACCATAGCACCGGTGTGGATGTCTGGCCCAGCCTGCATTGCGCGGTAACGGTTTATATCCAGTTTTGGCTTTGGCGAGAAGCGCCGAAATATGGGCAGGTTTTGTTGCCGATCAGTTTTTTGGTGGTGCTCTCCACGATGGCCTTGCAGTTCCACTATTTCATTGATGTGTTGTGCGGTTTGGCACTGGCCGCGATGAGCGCGCGCATTGCCCTGAGGAAAGGATAGGAGGATGGACTTTCTGCTCGATTTTTCGAATCTGGAAGCGCTGGATGTTTCGGCTTGCGGCGGCAAGGGAGCAAGTCTGGCACGCGGCACCCAGGCTGGTTTTCCCGTGCCAGAGGGTGCGGTGGTGAGCGTGGCTGCTTTTCGCGCATGGAGCCGGGATGGGCGTGCCGAACAGCTGCCGCCGCAGTTGGAAACCCAGCTTGCAGGCTGGCTCGATGCCTGGTCACCGGCATCGCGTTTTGCCGTGCGTTCCTCCGCCACAGCGGAAGACAGTCTCGAGCACGCTTTTGCCGGGCAGCATGAGACATGGCTCAATGTTCCTCGCAGTGAGGTTCCAAAACGCGTGCGCGATTGTTGGCTTTCGCTGTTTAACGAACGCGCTGTCGCTTATCGCCGCCAGGCTGGCCTTGCCGATGACGAGGTGGAAATGGCGGTAGTTTTGCAGCGCATGATTCCGGCTGATCGTGCGGGCGTGGGCTTTTGCCTCAATCCCATCACTGGCGCCATGGATGAGTTTTCGATCGATGCCGGATTCGGTGTGGGCGAGACGGTGGTGAGCGGCGAGTACCCGGTTGATCATCTCGTTATTCGCCGCAGTGATGCATCCATCGTTTCGGCCGCTATTGCGAACAAGGACCGGTGCCTTGTAGCCAGCGAAGATGGCGTTGTTGAAATCGCGCCGGAGAATCCAGAAGCCCCGGTGCTGGACGAACCCAGACTGCAGGCGCTGGCGTCGCTGCTTGATCGTGTGGAGTCACACTATGGCTATCCTCAGGATGTCGAGTGGGCTTTTGAGGAGGATAGACTTTATCTTTTGCAGGCAAGGCCAATTACCCGCCTGCCCGAAAGATGGACGCGTGATGAATCAGCCGAGCGATTTCCCAACCCGGTTTCTCGGTTGTGCTGGGAGTTGGTGGAAGACGGCTTCCACCGTTCGCTGGCATATTCCTTCGAGCTTATGGGCTTGCCCCCATATGGCGGCAAATGGTTTGCCCGCAAGGGGCAGTATGTCTACGGGAACCAGACTGCGGTTGAACTGTTCGGCCGTTTGGCCATGGGCCGTGTGCCACGACTGGACCTGGAAAACCTGGCTGTCCAACTCGAGCAGATACGCCGGGAATTTTTCTGGGTGCTGGAGCTTCCGTCGCTTTGGACGCGCGATCTGGATACCTATCTTTTTCGCTTGGGCGAATTGCATGCAGAACAGCCGGAGTCAATGAATATGGCTGAAGCTTTGGACTATCTGCAGCGAGTACGCCGAGCCGGTGCGGAGTATTTTTTGCCCAATATCGCTATTTCCATTACCCAGCGTACGCTTTGCGGCATGCTTCTGCACTTGCTGGAGGCGGCGGTGGGCAAGGAGAACGGGACGTCCTTGCACACCGATCTGCTTGCATGGTGTGATACCAAAACGGCGCGGGTGAATCAGGATTTGTGGGAATTGTCGGAAAGCCTGAAGCGCAACCCCGACATGGCAAGAGTGCTTCGCGAGCGGGGGGGTGAAGCACTTTTCGACAGCGGTTTGCTGAATGAAGACGACGAAGTGAAGAAACACCTGCAGCGCATTCTGGAAAGCCACGGGCATCGCGAGTGGGATTTCGATCCCTATGTCGCCCCCTGGCTGGAAACACCCGGGTTGGTGCT